>CATKDV010000001.1:0-1057 GCA_949746985.1 uncultured Eubacteriales bacterium
AAGAGCGTCTACCGTCTCTCCCTCAGCGGCACCCGCTGCGAGGAGACGGTCCAGCCCGACGGGAGCATCCTGGCCGCCGCCCTGGCCAACAACGGCGTGACCCTCTATCTGGACGGGGAGCCCGCCCAGCTCTCCGATTTGAAGGATGGCATGAATGTGGAGATCTCCTTTGACGGCCTGGTGGCCGAGTGTTTTCCCGCCCAGTTTGGGGAGGCCTACGAGCTCCACGCCTACTCCATCGGCACCCCCCAGTGTCCCGGCGGGGGATATTTCGACCTGTGCGGGCTTTACCTTCAGGTATTGGACGACCTGTGGAACACCGATCCCGGTCTTAACAGCGACATTACCACAGCGGGCCTGGACCTGTCGGAGGCCCCCGGCGGGCTGCTGGACAGCGAGAAGGCGGCTTTGGCCTGGCGGTTCGGGGAACTCAACGGGGTGGAAGTCATCCAAGGGTCCTTTGACGAGTTGGCGGAGAAGGGCTATTTTACCCCCGTCTCCTCTGACCCGGAACATCCTCTTTATCAATGGGAGGACGGATGCCTGTTCACCATCTCCCTCAACCACGACCATGACGGCCAGGTCTATTCCGGCCTGCCCGTCCTCTTCTTTGACGCCCAGAAGTGGCGCTCTCCTCTGGGGGCCTATTTCTTTGGAGACTGCTCGGTGGTGTGGCCCGAGACGGGGACCTGGAGCGGCTACAAAGTGGGGCATGAGGCGATCTCCTGACCTTGGTCATATTCGGGGGGCCTGTCTCATATACTCCTCTGAACACAAACAGAGGAGCGTGACTGTCATGGAGATGATCGGCACCAATCAGGCCCTTTTGCTGGGCCGGGCAGTGGGAGTGCCCCAACCCTCCCACACCAACCACGGCGTGACCTATTTTATTTTTCCCCTGGAGGTGGAGCGGCTCAGCGGGGCGATAGATACCCTGAATGTGGTGGCGGGAGAGGATCTGCTGGCAGCCTGCCCTGTGGTCCCTGGTCAGGTCTACCGGGCGGCGGGGGAGGTCCGCTCCTTCAACAACCGCTCGGGGGTGGGCTCCCGGCTGGTC
>CATKDV010000002.1:0-1122 GCA_949746985.1 uncultured Eubacteriales bacterium
AGGCTTTGGAGGCCCAAAAGGCGGGGCTGGAGGCCCAGCTTCAGGCCCACGCCGCCGCGAATCAGGCCCAGCAGGCCGAGAAGCGGAAGCAGGCGCAGGCCGATCATGAGGCGGCCCTGGCTGACTTGCAGGCGGCGGAACGGGTCGCCAAGGCTTTGCCCTCCCCTGAGGAACTGCGGCAGGCCCAGGGGGATCTGGCCTATCTCAACACCCTCATCACCAACCTGAATCTGGCGGAGAAAGCCCTTCCCAAAGCGGAGGAGGAGGCCGCCTCCGCCCGGGCGGAGGCCCGGGCCGACCCCCTCTTTGGGAATCTGGACGCCGCCCAGGCCGCCCAGCGGGCCCAACGGGACCGAGACGAGGCCATCCAGCTGCAGAAAAAGGCCGTTGACCCCCGGCTCCCTCTGCTCCTTGCCCTTGTGGCCAGCCTTGGCCTGACGGTCTTCCTCTATCTCCGGCCCCAGGACCCGGCTGCCTCCTTCCCCTGGTGGAGCGGTCTGGTTTTCTGGCTACCCCTGGTCTGGCTGGCCGCTGTTTTGATTTCTCTGCCCCTGTTCCTTTGGGAGCGGAACCGCAGGAAAAAACTAGCGGACCTGTTCTACGGCCAGTATGACGTGACGAGGCCGGAGGAAATTTTGGACTCGGCCGCCCGGTACGCCCAAAAGGTAGCCGCCGCTCAGGAGGCGGAACGGAATGTTCAGGCGGTGGAGACGGAGCGGGACAAGATAGCCGCCCAGGTAACGCAGTTGAAAGAGCGGCTTCTCGGCTTTGTCCACCCCTTCGCCAGCGAGGTCACCGACCTCTTTGGAGTTTCCGCCGCCCTCTCCCGGGCCTTGCAGCAGGGGGAGCGGTACTCCCTGGCCAAGGCCAGGGTAGAGGCCGCGGAAAAGCTGCTCAGTGCCCTCCCCTCCCCCGCCGGTGGGGAGGCAAAGCCCCTGCTGGCCGTGACCCCCCAGGGGGACGCCACGCAGCTTTCCGCCCAGTTGGGGACGGTGAACGCCGAGCTGCGCCGGGCCAGCGATACCGCCGCCCGGCTGGAGGGGGAGCTGCGGTCCCTGGGGGACCCGGCGGAGCTGGAGGCCCGGCGGGGACAGCTTTTGGAGCAGCTGGAGCTGCGGCGGG
>CATKDV010000003.1:0-1164 GCA_949746985.1 uncultured Eubacteriales bacterium
ATGGGCTTTTTTGAAAAAATCAAGCAGGGCCTGACCCGCACCAAGGAAAATATCGGCCACTCCTTCGCGGAGCTTTTCGCCGGGGAGCTGGACGACGACTTCTACGACGGCCTGGAGGAGACCCTCATCCTCTCCGACGTAGGCGTGGATACCGCCCTGGAGATCAGCGCCGAGGTCCGCCGCCGGGCCAAGCTGGGCAAGTGCAAAAGCGCGGCGGAGGCCCGGGAGACCTTGAAGGACATTCTCACCGGCCTTCTCTCCATCGGCGGCACAGAGCTGAATTTGGAAAGCCGCCCCGCCGTGTGCCTCTTCATCGGGGTGAACGGGGTGGGGAAGACCACCACCATCGGCAAGCTCTCCTCCCGGATGAAGGGGGAGGGCAAGCGGGTCCTTCTGGCCGCCGGGGACACCTTCCGGGCCGCCGCCGCCGACCAGTTGGAGATCTGGTCCCAGCGCTCGGGGGTGGAGATCATCCGCCAGCATGAGGGGGCCGACCCCGCCGCCGTGGTCTTCGACGCCTGCACCGCCGCCAAGGCCCGAAAGGCCGACGTGATCCTGGTGGACACCGCCGGGCGGCTCCACAACAAGCAGAACCTGATGAACGAGCTAAACAAAATAAGCCGGGTCATTGACCGGGAGCTTCCCGATGCCAGCCGGGAGACCCTCCTGGTCCTGGACGCCACCACCGGCCAGAACGGCCTCATCCAGGCCAAGCAGTTTATGGAGTCCGCCGGCCTTACCGGAGTGGTCCTCACCAAGCTGGACGGCACCGCCAAGGGGGGCATCGTGGTGGCCATCGCCCGGGAGTTGGGGATCCCCGTCAAATTCATCGGCGTAGGGGAGGGGCTCGACGACCTGATGCCCTTCGAGCCAGAGGCCTTTGTGGAGGCCCTGCTGTAACCCGGGAAAACGGGCGGGTTCCAAACCCGCCCCTACACGCCCCACAACCTTTTGCAGCGGGCGGATATCATCCGCCCACCCCTGCCCGTAATGTCCCGCTTTTTTCGTAGGGGCGGGCCCCAGACCCGCCCGCCCCACCACCCCAACAGAATCGAGGTAATCCCCATGTCCCGTATCGACCAAAGAAAAAACGATGAACTCCGCCCCATCGAGATCATCCCCGGTATCAACAAATTTGCCGAAGGCTCCTGCCTCATCCGCTGC
>CATKDV010000004.1:0-1215 GCA_949746985.1 uncultured Eubacteriales bacterium
GCACAGATCGCACCCCGGGCAGACCACTCCCTCCACCCCCTTGCCGGGCAGTCCGGCAAGGACCGCCTCCCGGTCCGGGTCAAAGGCGTCGTCATAATAATGGGCATGGGAGTCAAACAGCCGCATAAGATCACCTCAAAGGAGCGGGCCTGCTGGAGCCCTCGCTTTTTGCATTCCTGCCGATCAAAAGTAATCATACCGGATAGAGGGAGAAATTGCAAGGGCGGGGTTGACGGAATGGAAGAGGTTTGTTACGATTGGAAAAACTGACCCCCTGAAAGAGGAAAAAATTCCTCCGCCGGAAGGGGTCAGACAGGAGGTCCTTATGATCGAGTTTACCTTGGAGTTTCAGGCGGGAATGCCGCTGTACGACCAGCTTTACCGGTTCGTCGTGGCCCGGATCCGGACCGGGGAGCTGGAACAGGGAGAGCGGCTGCCCTCCAAGCGGGCCTTGGCGGGGCATCTGGGGGTGAGCCTGACCACGGTGGAGAGGGCCTACGGGCTCCTGACGGCGGAGGGATACCTGGAGTCCCTGCCCCGCAGTGGATTCCGGGTGGCTCCCTCCCTGGCTGCCATCCCCGCCCCCGCCGCCAGGACTGCCCCGCCCGAGCGGAGGAGGGAGCGGCTGAACGAGTGCTTTTCCACCTCGGCGGTGGACACCTCCGTATTTCCCTTTGCCACCTGGGCCAAGGTGAGCCGGGAGGCGGTCTATGAGAACCCGGAGCTTCTCCAGCGGGGGGAGGGCCAGGGGGACTGGTCCCTCCGGGCCGCGCTGGCGGACTTTCTCCACCAGTACCGGGGGGTGGAGTGCGCCCCGGAGCAGGTGGTGCTGGCGGCGGGGCTGGAGGGGGTCATGTGGATCCTGCTGCAGCTGCTGCCGGAGGCAGTGTTCGCTCTGGAGGATCCGGGGTATGGATCCCTGCGGCGGCTGTTGGACAACCTGGGGAGAGCGTGGGTCCCGGCGGTGATGGACCAAAAGGGACCTGTGGTCCAAGCTCTGGAGCAGTCCGGGGCGGACGTGGCCTATGTGACCCCCTCCCACCAGTTTCCTCTGGGGATCACCATCCCGGCGGGGCGGCGGGGAGATCTGCTGCGGTGGGCCTATGCAAGACCGGGACGGTATCTTGTGGAGGATGACTATGACTCGGAATTCCGCTATGCCTCCCGGCCCATTCCCGCCATGCAGGGGATGGACGAGGGAGGGCGGGTCATCTA
>CATKDV010000005.1:0-1218 GCA_949746985.1 uncultured Eubacteriales bacterium
CACCAGACACCGGAGGGTCTTGCCGATGTAAGCGGCGTGTTTTTCCGCCGAGATGGCGTTTTGGGCCTCCACCAGGCGCTGGAAGCTGGCCTTTTTCTCTGCCATAGGCAGGGGGTCGGGCATCCTGGCCCCCGGGGTGCCCTCCCGGGGGGAGTAGATAAAGGTGAATAGGGCATCGTAACGGACTTCCTCAATGAGGCTCAGGGTCTCCTCAAACTCCGCGGTGGTTTCCCCGGGGAAGCCCACGATGATGTCGCTGGTAAGGACCACGTCCGGCACCTGCTCCCGGAGGCGGTGGACCTTGTCCAGGTATTCCCCCCGGGTATAGTGGCGGTTCATCGCCTTTAAGACCCGGTCGTTTCCCGCCTGGACAGGGAGGTGGAACACCGGGGCGATCTTTTTGCACCGCCCCATGACCTCAAAGAGCTTTTGGGAGGCATCCCGGGGATGGGAGGTCATAAAGCGGATGAGAAAATCCCCGGGGATGGCGTTGACCTGCTCTAAGAGGTCGGCAAAATCCATGTCCAGCCCCAGGTCCTTGCCGTAGGAGTTCACGTTCTGCCCCAGAAGGGTAATGTCCTTATACCCCTCCGCCACCAGCTCCCGGACCTCGGTGAGCACGTCCTCTGGCAGGCGGGAGCGCTCCCGGCCCCGGACATAGGGGACGATACAGTAGGTGCAGAAGTTATTGCACCCGTACATGATGGAGACCCAGGCCTTCACCTTCCCCTGGCGGACCACGGGGATGCCCTCGGCAATGGAGCCGGGTTCGTCGGTGTTCTCAAAGATCCGACCCCTTCTGGTCAGCACCCGGTAGAGAAGCTCGGGGAAGCGCCAGAGAGCGTGGGGACCGAAAACGATATCCACATGGCGGTAGGACTCCCGGATCTTTTGGGCCACGTGCTCCTCCTGGGCCATGCAGCCGCACAGGCAGATGATCTGCCCCGGATGCCGGCGCTTGGCGTGGACCAGGGCTCCCACGTTGCCCAGCACCCGGTCCTCGGCGTGTTCCCGGATGGCGCAGGTGTTGATGACGATGACGTCGGCGGCGTTTTCGTCGGTGGTAAAGCCGTAGCCCATGCTTTTGAGGTAGCCTCGGATGCGCTCGGAATCGGCCTCGTTCTGCTGGCAGCCGTAGGTATCCACAAAGGCCAGATAGTCCCTGGGCTGAGCGGAGAGCCGCTGGGCTATTTTTTCGCAGAAATCCCTCTGCCGTTC
>CATKDV010000006.1:0-1240 GCA_949746985.1 uncultured Eubacteriales bacterium
ACCAACGTGAATGGGACCCCCGACCCGATGGAGGCCATCGTCCTCACCGACGACGGGGGAAGCGGATATACCTATTATAAGCTCCGGGATCTGGGGACCGCCTTGGGCTTTGAAGTGGGCTGGTCCGCCGAGACGGGAATTACGATCGCCACGCAGTAAGAAAGAGCCTGTCCTTCAAAAAACCGTCCCTGCCGGACTCGGCGGGGACGGTTTTTCAAGCCTTCCGCTAAAACGCACAAAAATTTTTGATTAAAAAAAGGAATCCTATTGCATTTTTGTGTTGCATTTTCTTTAACACCCTGCTATAATAAAGTCCAAATCACGGACAACTGTCTTTCTGACGTGGACAGCCTGCCCGTATGGGAATGAGGAGGAACCAGTTATGAAAAAGAAAATGTTATCCCTGCTCCTTGCCGGGGCTATGGTCCTGGGCCTGTCCGCCTGCGGCGGCGGCACGAAGCCTGAGGGCGGCGGCCAGGCCGGCGGCGAAAAGGTGGTCCGCATCGGCGTGTTCGAGCCCTCCACCGGCGACTCCGGCCCGGGCGGCAAGCAGGAGATGCTGGGGATGCAGTACGCCTGGTCCGAGACTCCCACCGTGGAGGTGGGGGGCGAGACCTATAAGGTGGAGCTGGTCTACGCCGACAACGGCTCCGACGCGGCCAAGGCTCCCACCGCCGCCGCCGACCTGGTGAGCAAGGACGTGGCCCTGGTGCTGGGCTCCTACGGCTCCGGCGTATCCATCGCCGGCGGCCCGGTGTTCGAGGAGGCCGGCCTTGCCGCCATCGGCGTCACCTGCACCAACCCCGGCGTCACCGCGGGCAACGACTACTACTTCCGCATCTGCTTCCTGGACCCCTTCCAGGGCACCGTCCTTGCCAACTTTGCCCAGGAGAAGTTCTCCGCCAAGAAGGCCTACCTGCTGGGGGAGCTGGGCAACGACTACGACCAGGGCCTTCTCACCTTCTTTGAGCAGGCCTTCGACGGCGATGTGGTGAAGGACTCCTTCCCCAAGGACACCGCCGACTTCTCCACCTACCTCAACAAGGCCGTGGCCGAGGGCTGCGACGTGATCTTCTGCCCTGTGTCCATCGCCTACTCCACCCAGATCGTGAAGCTGGCCGCCTCCATGGGTCTGGAGACCCCCATCCTGGGCTCCGACACCCTGGACAGCAACATGGTGCTGGAGGCCGCCCAGAACTCCAAGGTGAAGCTCTACGTCTCCACCTTCTATCAGGAGGGC
>CATKDV010000007.1:0-1277 GCA_949746985.1 uncultured Eubacteriales bacterium
AGGAGGTGCCGAACGTATGGCAAAAGCTGGCAACCGGGTGAAGATCACCCTGCGGTGCAACGAGTGCAAGCAGCGCAACTACAACACCAAGAAAAACAAAAAGAACACCACTGACCGTTTGGAGCTCAACAAGTACTGCCCCTTCTGCAGGAAGCACACGGTCCACACCGAGACCAAGTAATGAGCCGCCGTACAAACGACATTCGCTCACAAGAAAGAAGGGTAACTTTTAATGGCTGAAAACGAGAAGATCGAAAAGGTGGACTCCACCAGATCCGAGACTGGCGCAAAAAAGGACAAGAAGCCGGAGAAGAAGTCCAAGCCCGGCATCTTCGCCCGCATCAAACAGTGGTTCAAAGAGACGAAGGCCGAGTTGAAAAAAGTCCAGTGGCCCACTTGGAAGCAGACCTTGAACAACACCCTCATCGTCATCGCTTTCTGCGTAGTGGTAGGGCTGTGCATCTTCCTCTTTGACAAGTTGGCTGACGGCCTGCTGAACGCTCTCATCAGCCTGACCCACTCCTGAGGCAAGACGCGATGGAAGAGCTGAAATGGTATGTAGTGCATACCTACTCCGGCTATGAGAACACCGTGGCGGCCAGTATTGAGAAGGCCGTGGAAAACCGGGGTATGCACGATCTGATCCAAGAGGTCAACATCCCCATGGAGACCGTCACCGAGATCACTGACAACGGTCCCAAGACGGTGGAGCGCAAGGTCTTCCCAGGCTATGTACTGGTAAAGATGGTGCTCACCGACGACACCTGGCACTTGGTCCGCAATATCCGCGGCGCCACCGGCTTTGTAGGCTCCGGCAACAAGGCCATCCCCCTCACCGAGGCGGAGATCGCCGCCCTTGGCGTGGAGAAGCACGAGGTAGTGGTCAACTACAGCGTCGGCGACAGCGTGAAGATCACCGACGGCGCGCTGGAATCCTTCATCGGCACGGTGGAGGAGATCGACATGGACGAGAGCAAGGTCCGGGTCGTCGTGTCCATGTTTGGCCGGGAAACTCCCGTGGAGCTGGAGCTGGACCAGGTAGAGCTTATCAAGAACTGAGGTCGGGCGCACACTGTGCGCCCCTACATTCCCTCACAAGAAACGTCCATTAAAGTTTTGTAGGGGCAGACACTGTCCGCCCACCGCAAAGAAACACCGTGGGAGGGACCTTCTGACAGGTCCCGTCCATACCACATTTTCAAGTAGGAGGTGCTGTTTCAAATGGCACAGAAAATCACCGGTTACGTGAAACTGCAGATCCCCGCCGGCAAGGCGAC
>CATKDV010000008.1:0-1303 GCA_949746985.1 uncultured Eubacteriales bacterium
CAAGACCCGGAGGAGTGGGATTGGGATTCTCTGCTCCATTGGATGGAACCTTTCTCCGACATGGACCCAGATGAGGGCTTCTACTATATCAATTCTGCCTACCTTTTGGGCATTATCAACGGCCGGGAGGACGGCACCTTCGGCCCCGACGACCCCATCACCCGGCAGGAGGCGGCCTGTATGCTGGAACGGACCTACCGGGTCTACGCCGGAGAGGATACCGCCTTTGATGCCGCGGCCGCCCTTACCTCCTTTACCGACCGGGAGGCCATCGGGACTTGGGCGGAGGAGAGCGTGGCCCTTATGGTCCAAAACGGCGTGATGAAGGGGGTGGAGGAGGGCCTCTTTTCTCCCACGACAGGGTATACCCGGGAGCAGTGCTATGTCACCTTCCTGCGGCTCTATGAGAATATGCCCACCAGCCGGGGCAGGGAGAACGTGGATCGGCTCTGTACCCGGGAGGAGGAGCTGGCGAAGATCAGGCCCGGCGGTTTCCTCGTCCGGGCGGATGTATGTTTTGAAAATGAACTGGCCACGGTGGTGCTGGCCTACTACGGCGGTCTCCCCCGCGGCGCTTCCTACAACCGCTTTTTCATTGTCTATGAGGCCGGCGGGAGACGAGCGGTTGGCGCGTCCCCTTGGACGGAGAGAGGCAGCTTCCGCCCCTCCGACGACGGCGAGGGGGCCGTTTATAAATCGGGATATGAGGAGTACCGCTTGGACCTGCGCACCGGGAAATCAGTTCTCCTGACCCCCACCCAGTAAATTTTATTCTGAAATTATCCCAAGGCGGAGAGAGGAGGCGAACACCGTGGACCTGCAGACCAAACTGGACACCTTCCCCGGCATCGGCCCGGCGAGGGCCAAGGCCCTGAAAAAGCTGGGCCTTACGACGGTGGGCGACCTCCTGTCCTACTATCCAAGGGCCTACGAGGACCGGACCAGGGTGTACGCCATCTCCAATGCCCCCGCCGACCTTCCCGTGTGCGTGTCCGCTATGGTGGCGGATACCCCCAGCGTATCCCGCATCCGCAAGGGGCTGAACGTGACCAAGTGCCGCATTGTGGACCACACCGGCTCGGCCCAGGTCACCTTTTTCAACCAGGATTATGTCCGCCACGCCCTAATGCCGGGGGAGAGCTATATTTTTTACGGCAAACTGGAGGTCATGGGCCGCCACCGGCAGTTTACCAACCCGGTCTTCGAGCGGGAGGACAAGACCCGGTTCACCGGGCGTATCATGCCGGTTTATCCCCTCACTGCCGGGGTGAGCAATAACCTGCTGGCAGGGCTGGCCCTGCCC
>CATKDV010000009.1:0-1326 GCA_949746985.1 uncultured Eubacteriales bacterium
GCCATCAAAAAGGTGGGCGAGGACATCGACGCCATGAAGTTCAACACCGCCATCGCCACCCTCATGGCCCTGGTCAACGACTTCTACGCCAACGGCTGCACCCGGGGCGACTACGCCGCCCTGCTCCTCATGCTCTCCCCCTTCGCCCCCCACATGGCAGAGGAACTGTGGGAGAGCATGGGTTACGCCAAGGAAACGGGCGGCATGGCCTGCGAGCAGTCCTGGCCCGCCTACGACGAGAGCAAGACGGTAGCCCAAACGGTGACCATCGCCATCCAGGTCGCCGGCAAGCTTCGCGGCACCGTAGAGGTCCCCGCCGGCAGCGACAACGCCGCCATCGAACAGGCCGCCAAGGAGGTCCCCACCGTAGCCAAGTTCCTGGAGCCTCTGGACATCGTCAAAGTCATCCACGTCCCCGGCAAGCTGGTGAACTTCATCGGCAAGCCCAAGGGCTGATCCAAAAAAAGCGCCGGGCCCTCTCAAAAGAGGCCCGGCGTTTTTTCATCAAAAGGGGTTTTGCAGCCCGCACCACTTGGCCGTTGACTGTCCCGCCCCCATACCCCCGTAGGGCGGGGGCAAGGTCTCGCCTTACGGAAGACCCGGTTCGTTCCCACCCAGGCGGCGTGGATCCCAGCGAAGGGGTCAAAGGTTACAAACCCTGTCAGCGGCAGCGGCGCAAGAGGAACCACGAGTCGCCGTGAGGAAGCTGCCGGTCCATAATGGGCGTAATCAAAGGATTTCCATTCGAGGAATCGTCAATCAGGATGAGTGCTCTGTACGGTTGTACCGCACCTCGCAGTTTATTCCACTGGTCTTACGTCCTTAAAGATTCGGAGTCCAGAACCGCTTTTAAAGCGGTTCTGGCCCCTCCGCCGGGCGGGCCGGGAAAGGCGGCCCCTCCCCCATCAGTCAAAAAGATAACCCCCCTCACCGCTTTCTCCCCCGTACCAGCATAGTCCCCAGCCCCGCCAGCAGCCCCAGCCGCAGCCCATCCTGAAGCCAGCCCAGGAAGGTCACCAGCCCACTGACCGAAAGCCCGCCCGCCTGAAAGATCCAGGTGCCGAAGGGCAGACACAGCAGGGCAAACAACGCCGCTCCTCCTATGAAATGGCCCCTGCTCCGCCTCGTCCACTCCATGGGCTCCTTCCCCAGCCTCACCACCGTCCCCGCCAGCAGAGCCAGGGCGCACAGAAGCTGGCACCAGGCGATGGCCAGCCGGGTATAGTTCCAGGACTCCTCCCACAAAAACGTGAACCGTACCGCCGACCAGTTCAGCCCTGTGCCGTACCGCAGAAACCCGTCCGCCATCAAATATAGCGCCCAGGC
>CATKDV010000010.1:0-1334 GCA_949746985.1 uncultured Eubacteriales bacterium
ACGATACGGTGAATGTGAGCACCGAGGGCCTCACCGTCCATATTCAGAGCGGGGCCACCGAGTACAATATCCCCGCCATTGATCCGGAGGAGTTTCCCGAGCTGCCCGACGTGGAGAGCCAAAGCGTCCTGACCCTCCCCCGGCAGGTGCTGTCAGACATGATCGGCCGGACCATCTTTGCCGTCTCCACAAACGACGGCCGGCCCATCCTCACCGGGTCCCTCTTTGAAGTGATGAAGGGCCTGCTCACGGTGGTGTCTGTGGACGGCCAGCGGCTGGCTCTCCGCCGGGAGAAGCTGGAGAAAGCCCCGGAGGCGGACCTGTCCTTCGTGGTCCCCGGCGCGGCTTTGAAGGAAGTCCGCACCATCTGCGGAGACAGCGAGGAGGAGGTCTCTATTCTGATCGGGACCCGGCACATTCTCTTCCGCCTGGAAAACACCCAGCTGGTGACCCGACGGCTGGAGGGAGAGTTCCTCAACTACCGCCAGTCCATCTCCTGGAAAAGCGACATTAAGCTCACCGCAGACGTCCGGACCCTTATGACCTCTATTAGCCGGGCCAGTGTCATTTTAAAGGAAAACAGCAAAAACCCCCTGCGGTGCATCGTGGGAGACGGGGAGCTGTACCTGTCCTCTGTCACCGCCGCCGACGGCAACAGCTATGACGTATGTCCCGTGGAGGGCAGCGGCAACGACCTGCATATCGGCTTCAACCACCGTTTTCTCATGGACGCTTTGAAGGCGGTGCCCACCGACCAGGCAAAGCTTCTTATGGGTACCCCCTCCACCCCCTGCATCATCGTCCCCACGGAGGAACCGGAGGGAGAGGAGTCCTTCCTGTTTATGGTACTGCCCGTGCGGATGAGCGCCTCTTGGGATAAGTGATATGAAAAAAGAGGTCAAGATCACCACAGAATTTATCAAACTGGACGCCCTTTTAAAATTTGCGGGGGCTGTGGAGACGGGCGGCGAAGCCAAGCAGGTCATCCAAGAGGGCCATGTCCGGGTCAACGGCGAGGTCTGCGCCATGCGGGGCAAAAAAATACGGCCCGGGGATGTGGCGGAGCTTGACGGGATAAGGATCGAAGTCACATGATCCTGAAACGTTTGGAGCTGGATTTTTTCCGCAATTATGTGCACGCCGATATACAACTTTCCCCTGGGGTCAACGTCATTTGGGGGGAGAACGCCCAGGGCAAGACCAACCTGTTGGAGGCCGCCGGCTTCCTCTCCTCCTGCCGGTCCCACCGGGCCCGGTATGACAGGGAGCTGATCCAGTTTGGGGTGGAACATGCCTTTCTCAAGGGGGAGGTAGCCGCCCATCAGCGGGAGTTC
>CATKDV010000011.1:0-1351 GCA_949746985.1 uncultured Eubacteriales bacterium
AAAAACATTCCTCCCATCCCTCTCTATTCTCTCTGAACAACACACACCCCAAAAGCCCCCGGTGAAAGCCGGGGGCTTTTGGGGTTCTCTTGCCTTTTTGCATGATTCGGGGTACAATATGGAAAAAGGGGGTCTTTCCATGCAAGACGGATTCATTAAGGTCGCCGCGGGAACGCCGAAAATCAAGGTGGCCGACTGCGCCTATAACGCCCAGCAGATCATCGCTCTGATGAAAGAGGCGGCGGCGCAGGGGGTGAAGGTGCTTTGCCTGCCCGAGCTGTGTATCACCGGGTACACCTGCGGGGACCTCTTTTTGCAGGATACCCTTTTAAGAGGGGCCGAGGAGGCCCTGGGGAGGATCTTGGAAGAGACCAAGGCTCTGGATATGGTAACAGCGGTGGGTTTGCCCCTCCGCTTTCAAAACAAATTGTATAATTGCGCCGCTATAATACACACTGGAAAGATATTGGGTGTGGTTCCCAAGACCTATATCCCCAGTTACGGAGAGTTTTACGAGGAGCGTTGGTTTGCACCGGGCACTGTGGACGTGGAATACAGCAGCACTCTCTGCGGACAAAACATTCCCTTGGGAAGTTCTCAACTGTTCCAAGTTCAGACGATGCCCGGACTGGTTATCGGTGTGGAGATTTGTGAGGACCTGTGGGCCGTTTCTCCCCCCTCCTGCCGTCTGGCCGCCCTGGGGGCCACCCTTATTTTGAACCTGTCCGCCTCCGACGAGGTGGTGGGAAAGGCGGAGTACCGCCACGCTCTGGTAGCCGGGCAGTCGGGGCGTCTGCGCTGCGGGTACGTGTACGCTGATGCCGGCGAGGGGGAGTCCACCACCGATTTGGTATTTGCAGGGCACAACATCATTGCGGAAAATGGCGCCGTTTTGGCGGAAAATCGCTTTACCCCAGGACTGACCGTCAGTGAGATCGATGTGGATAAGCTGATATATGAGCGGCGGCGGATCAACACCTTCCCTCGTTGGGAGCGGAAGGAGGAAACGCTGCGCCACGGCCTCTATTCCGTCTCCTTCCCCCTGGGCGCCTCCTTCACTCATCTCACCCGTCCCATCTCCCCCACCCCTTTCGTCCCCCAGGACGAGAGCCGCCGGGCACAGCGGTGCCAGGAGATCTTGACCATCGCCGCACTAGGTCTCAAAAAGCGGCTGGAACATACGGGTGTCAAGACCTGCGTTATCGGCCTTTCCGGGGGTCTGGACTCCACCCTGGCCCTTCTTATCACCGCCCGGGCCTACGATATACTGGGCCGGGACCGGAGGGATATTCTGGCCGTCACCATGCCCTGCTTCGGCACCACCAAACGGACCCGCTCCAACGCCGAGATC
>CATKDV010000012.1:0-1374 GCA_949746985.1 uncultured Eubacteriales bacterium
CCAGGAGGAAGCGGTCCAGCGGATCATGAAGTATGACTTCATCTCCCTGCCTGTGGTGGACCGGGAGGGCCGCCTGGTGGGCATCGTCACGGTGGACGATGTGATGGACGTTATGGAGGAGGAGGCCACCGAGGACATTGAAAAGATGGCGGCCATCCTCCCCTCGGATAAGCCCTATTTCCAGACGGGAGTCTTTGACACCTGGAAGCACCGGATCCCCTGGCTGCTGCTGCTCATGGTATCGGCCACCTTTACCGGGACCATCCTGGGGATCTTTGAGGAGGCCCTGGCCGCCAACGCGGCGCTGACCCTCTTTATCCCCATGCTCATGGACACGGCGGGGAATTCCGGCAGCCAGTCCTCGGTCACCGTCATCCGGGCTATGAGCCTGGGGGATGTGGAGTTCCGGGATATCCTCCGGGTGCTGTGGAAAGAGCTGCGGGTGGCTGTCCTCTGCGCCGCCACCTTGGGGGTGACGGTCTACGCCAAGGTGCTCTTTCTGGACCGGAAGGGGGCGGCGGTGGCCCTGGTGGTGGCATTGTCCATCTTCGTCACCATCGTCATCGCCAAGTTGGTGGGCTGTACTCTCCCCATGCTGGCAAAAAAGCTGGGCTTCGACCCAGCGGTGATGGCCTCGCCCTTCATCACTACGGTGGTGGACGCCCTGTCGCTGCTGGTCTATTTCCAGGTGGCGACCCATCTTTTGCATCTGTAAAAGAATACGAAAATCGGCCGGTGAGAGATTCACCGGCCGGTTTTGTTTTGTTGAGGGATGGGGGGTATTTTCCCTTGTGGGGGATGAAGGGACTGTAGTTATCTGGTATTCCACGTCCTCCCGGCCTGCCCGGCCGGGGCCGCCGCTTTGCGGCATTAACTCCCGCTAAGTTCGCTTTGCTCACAAAGCGGGAGTAAACAACACCGCTTGAAAGCGGTTTTGGATTCCGAACTTTTAAGGGCATAAGACCAGTGGAAATATGTAGGAGGTACGGTACAACCTTACAGAGCGCCAACGCTGTAAGGCTATCCCTCGAATGAAAACCCTTTGGTTACGCCCGTTATAGACCGGCGGCCCCCTTACAGCGACCCGTATTCCCTCTTGCGCCGCTGCCGCTGACAAGGCTTGTAACCTATAACCCCTTCGCCGAAATCCCCGCCGCCTGGGCGGAGCGAACCATGTTTTTCGCAGGGCGGGGGCAAGAACACGGGACGTTAACAGAAAAACGAATGAACCCCCGCGGCGTTACGAAGTAAGCCGTGGGGGTCATCTTTCTCCCCGCAGAACAACTCGGGGAGGTTTCCAAAGGGAGGGGGCCCGCAGGCCCCCTCCTTTGGTCGTTGAGAGAGGAGGTCCAGGGGGAGAGAGAGTCGAAACTC
>CATKDV010000013.1:0-1190 GCA_949746985.1 uncultured Eubacteriales bacterium
ACGGCGACCCGCTGGAGATCTATACCGACAAGGACGGCGAGGTCATCTTCAAAAAGTATTCCCTCATGGGGGGCCTTTCCGACTTTGCCGCCCAGATGTGCGAGACCCTGAACAAGACCACCGGCCACGTCTGCGTCATCACCGACCGGGACAGCTGTATCGCCGTGGCGGGAGCTCCCCGCCGGGATCTGGTGGAGAAGCGGCTGGGCGAACGCCTGGAGGCGGTGCTGGAGGGGCGGAAGATCTACCAGTATCAGCGGGGAGAGACCCCCATGCCCGTCAGCGACGAGTCCGGAAAGTTCTTTGTGGCCTGCGCCGCCCCCATCCTGGCCGAGGGGGACGTGCTGGGCTGCGTCCTCTTCGCCGACGAGGAGGGGGACCTGGGGGCCGGCGGCGGCGAGACAGAGTACAAACTGCTGCAATCCATGTCCGGCTTCCTGGGCCGGCACATGGAGGGGTAAAAAGGAAAAAGGCCCTGTCCCGGCTTTGGGACGGGCCTTTTTTACTTATAATAGCGTTTGCAGAAACAAAATCACGGCGACATTGACCCCAAACAGGACCGCCAACGCCAGCCAAGGCCGTTTATCCTCCATCTCTCTCCCTCCGTCCTGCCAGTTTACGCGGGAGGGCGGGGGGATATGCCGGTATGATTCTCCCGTTTCTGGGCCATACTGGAAGCAGAAAACAACAGGGAGGGCGCATCCATGATAAAAGGCATCAGCAGGCGGGTCATCGTGGTGAAATCGCCGGACAGGCGTTTTTTTGAGGAGGCCATCTTCATCGTCCGGGAGGGCATCATCGGCCAGGGGGGAGTCACCGCCGACCAAGTGGTGGAGGAGGCCCGCAGGGTGGCCGACGGCTTTGTAAAAAAGCGGAAAAACCGCTGGTGGAACCGGATACCCGCCCCGGGGTACGTGGCCTTGGGGGCCCTAGGGGCCACACTGGCGTGGTGCGTGGGGCTGATGGTATAAAGAGCGGGACCGCCCAAAGGGGCGGTCCCGTATTTTCCATTTCAGCCTGTGCCCACCCCGGAGCAGTACCAATAGCCGTCATACAGGTACATGGCTCCCCGGCGGGAATACTGGAAGGCCCCCTCCGGTACGTCGGGGTCGCCGCCCTCGTATGGCCCGGTGTTGCCCGCCATCAGGGTGTTGAGGGCGTCCTGGTTTTCGGGGACGAAGGCCACATCA
>CATKDV010000014.1:0-1432 GCA_949746985.1 uncultured Eubacteriales bacterium
CACCGAACCACATAGGTGGATGTTGGCAAAGAGGGGGATACCAAAATCCACCATATCCGGGCGTAAATTCTCACTTTTCCGGGCGCATTGAAGGGCCACGGCCAGGGTGGCGGCGGAGGACATGGTGCCCACGGCGGTGAGGTAGGCCGGGCCGTAGCGCTTCACCACCTCAAGGCCCGAGCGGCCGGAGTAGAGGGAGGCGGCGCCGTAGAGAAGGGCCATCCAGAGGTAGTGGCCCGCCATGACGATGAGGATGACCGCCAGGAACACGGGAAGCTGCCTGGTGATGGAGCCCTCCCAGGCCAGGGAGCAGAAGGTGGTGGCGATATAGAAGGGGAGGATGGGGATGACTACCCGCTTTACTATGGCAAGCACCATATCCTGGAACTCCTGCAGGACGGCGGTGACGGTCTTTGCCCGGGTCCACACGGCGGCAAGGCCCGCCAGGACCGACAGGGCAAGGGCGCTCATGACCGACATGACGGGGGGAATGTCGAGCTGGAAGGCCGCTTCGGGCAGCTGCCGCAGGCCCTCCACCTCTGAGGCGATGTTCAGGTGGGGAATGATGGCGTAGCCCGCGCCCATGGACAGGAAGGCGGCCAGGATACTGGAGACATAGGCCAGGGACACCGCCACCGCCAGCATCCGGGTGGCGGAACTGCCCAGCCTGGTGACGGAGGGGGCGATAAAGCCGATGATGATAAGAGGCACGCAGAAGGTGATGAGCTGGCCCAGAATGTAGTTGAGGGTGACTATTACCCCCATGGCGCTTTCCGGAAGGGCAAGCCCCAGGGCGATCCCTGCCGCCAGGGCCAGCAGCAGTCGGGCGGGCAGACTTTTGAACAGGTTCATATGCTCTCCTCCTATTACCAAAGGCGGCGGGGCCGCCGGGTATTCCCAGTCTATTCCGGGCGGGGGCGCAGGGTGCGGAAAAGGGCGGCAAAAGGGGCTTTGCAAACGAAGAAAAAAGGAGTATACTAAGGAAAAAGAGGTGGTTTACGTGGGTGAAAAGCTGGGCGTCTATATCCATATCCCCTTCTGCAAGGCAAAGTGCGATTACTGCGACTTTTACTCCCTCCCGGACCGGGAGGGGGCCATGGACGAGTATCTGAAGGCTCTGACCGCCCATCTGCGGGAGACGGCCCCCCTGTGCAAGGGCTGGCAGGTGGACACGGTGTATATCGGCGGGGGGACGCCCAGCGTCTTTGGGGATAAGCGGATGGTGAGCCTTCTGAAGGAGGTCCGCCGCCGCTTCGACGTGACAAGGGATGCGGAGATCACCTGCGAGGCCAACCCCGAGAGCGCGGACCGGAAATTTCTTACCGCCGTCCGCAGGGCGGGGGTGAACCGGCTGAGTCTGGGGATGCAGTCGGCCTGCGACGGGGAGCTGAAGGCTGTCCACCGGCTCCACGATTTTGAGCAGGTGACCCGC
>CATKDV010000015.1:0-1447 GCA_949746985.1 uncultured Eubacteriales bacterium
AAGGTCAGGGCCTGACCGTCCAGCTGGACGGTGATGCCGCTCTCTGCGGCAAAGGCTCCGCCGCAGCCCAGCAAGGCTGCGCTCATACCCACGGCAGCCAGCCAACGGATGATTTTCTTCATACTTGCGTCCTCCTTTGGTTTTTAAGATACCTTGATTATACCCCTGCCCCCCATGGATTGCAAGGCTTTGCCCTCTCTCCACAGTGGAATTGTCCTTTTTGTCCAAAAAAGGACAAGCCGCCCCAGGGGCGGCCCCCGAAAATCCCTCCCATCCTTGGATTGCATTTTCCTGGAAAACGGTGTAAAATGGTAAAATCAAAGCCATTATAACCATTGACTCAACGGAAAGGACGGTCTAATTTATGAGCTATCCCTTCTCTCAGTATCAGGAAAGCGCCGACTATATCACCTCCAGGCTCTCCGGCTTTGTCCCCGACATCGTCATGGTCCTGGGCTCCGGCCTGGGCTTCCTGGGCGATATGGTGGAAGCCCCCGTTTCCATCCCCTACGGGGACATCCCCCATTTTAAGGTCTCCACCGCCCCCGGGCACGCCGGGCAGCTGGTCTGCGGCACCCTGGCAGGCAAAAAGGTGGCGGTCATGCAGGGCCGGCTGCACCACTACGAGGGCTACTCCTTCGAGGAGGTCAGCTACGCGGTTCGGGTGCTGAAGCTGGTGGGCTGCTCCACGCTCCTGGTCACCAACGCCGCCGGCTGCCTCAACCGGGACTGGGACGTGGGAGATATCATGCTCATCACCGATCACGTGAAATTCTTCCTGGAATCCCCCCTCCGGGGGGAGAATCTGCCCCAGTTCGGCACCCGCTTCCCCGATATGTCCAAGGTCTACACCCCCGCCCTGCGGGAGGTGGCCCGGAAGAGCGCCAAGGAGCTGGGACTGCCTCTGCGGGAGGGAGTCTACTGCTATTTCCCCGGGCCGCAGTTCGAGACTCCCGCCGAGATCCGGGCCTTCCGGATGCTGGGGGCCGACGCCATCGGCATGTCCACCGTGCCCGAGGCCATCACCGCCCGGCACGCGGGGATGGACATTCTGGGCTTTACCCTTCTGTCCAACATGGCGGCGGGGATCTTGGACCAGCCCCTGTCCGGGGAGGAGGTCAACGCCACGGCGGAGGCCAGCAAGGAAAAATTTTCCAAACTGGTGTTGGCCTGCCTGGAGAAAATGTAACCGTTTTGTCATTTTTGTTACCGGTTTGTAACCAGCTTTTCTCCCATTTCTTTCCACAAAGGAGTTTCCATGAACACTCTTTTTCAGAACGTCACCGCCGTCCTGATGGACCCGGCCCACACCGTGCTTGAAAACGCCTTTGTGGCGGTGGAGGGCGGTAGGATCGCCTCGGTGGGCGCCCAGAGGCCGGAGGGGAGCTTTGACCGGGTCATTGACGGCCGGGGCGGTATCCTCATGCCCGGGCTGGTGAACTGCCAC
>CATKDV010000016.1:0-1462 GCA_949746985.1 uncultured Eubacteriales bacterium
AACGCCATCCCCTACTATGTGACCAACGAGGGGATCTCCAGCTATAACGAAGTCCTTCCCGCCCTCTGTGAGGAGAAGAAGGTCCGGCTGGTGGATATCCCGAAGGGCCTGGTGGACGAAAACGGCGAAAGCCCCGCGGACATCTCCGCCGACGGCGTCCATTTCCGCAAGGCCGGGTACAGCCTGTGGCTGGAGCATCTTACCAGCCACACAGGCCAGTGATTTTCATTTCAGGAGGAGATATCAGATGAAAAAGATCCTCTTTTGCCTGTGTGCCGCCGCGCTCTGTCTGTCTCTTTCCGCCTGCGGCGGGAAGAAGGCCGCCCCTTTTGACCCGGAACGCGACGCGAAAACTCTGCAGGACGCCTCCGGCGTATTTGGTGAGGCTCTGACAGAGATCGACCAGGCTACGGCCTGCGCCCTTTACGGGATCGACGAGAGCACTGTCACTGCCAGCGCCGTATACGGCTCCACCACCTCCGCCGAAGAGCTGGCCATCTTTACCTTCTCCGACGAGACAGCGGCCCAGACCGCAGGGGAACTGCTGGGCTATCGGGTGGAAGACCGGAAGGATGAATTGAAAACCTACCTCCCCGACGAGCTGCCCAAGCTGGACAAGGCCGTCGTCCAGGTCCGGAGCAACTCCGCCCTGTTGGTCATTGCCGCCGACTACGGCCCCGTAGACGCCTTTTTGGATGGCTGAATGATGAGGATTTTTCGAACTCTTCCCCCGGCTCTGATCCTGGCCTTGCTTCTCTCCCCGTCGAGTCAGGCTGTCCGGAACCCCCACCTTCAGACCCTTCCCCAGACGGCGGACCCTCCTTTTGTCTTTGAAGGTCCCCTCCCCGCCTCCCGGCCTGTATCCGTCGGATGGTTTGCCGATGCGGCGTTTATCGGGGACGCGCGGCTGGGCGAGCTGCTGGCCGCAGGACTGTTCCAGCCCGGACTGGACCTGACCCAGGTGGGCCTCAATGTCCGGGATGTCCGCTCCGGCAGTGTGTTTTACCGGGATGGGCAGCGGGCCACCCTCCAGCAGATGCTGGAGGGGTCTGGGTGCGGCAAGGTCTTCCTGATGCTGGGCTTTAACGAGGCCTCTTGGATGGAGGAGGAGGAATTTTACACAGAATACGCCGCCCTGATTGACGACCTGCGGAAAATACTCCCGGAAATTCAGATCTATGTGCAGACCCTGATCCCCGTCACCGTCTCCCGGGCGGCAGCCCGGACCCCGGGCAACGCCCTTTTGGCCAGCCGGAGCGAGCTTCTGGCCCGCCTGGCCCAGGAGAAAAAGGTATACCTGGTAGCGGTAGGGGCCGGATTTACCGAGGCAAACGGCGCGCTGGCTCCCGACCTCACCTACGATGGACTGCATCTGACCGCCCAGGGAAACCAGCGGTGGTTCGATTATCTCCGCTCCCATACCATGGGAACTTAAGCAAAAAACACCCCCGGCGCTTGAAAG
>CATKDV010000017.1:0-1460 GCA_949746985.1 uncultured Eubacteriales bacterium
CAGGATACCTGCTACACCTGGGCCTGTGACGAGGCGGTGGGGAGCGTGACCGCCGACGGATACTTTACCGCCGGGGACCGGACGGCGGAGGGGAACCTGTATGTTACCGCCGGGGAGAAAACGGTGACCGTTCCGGTGAGCGTGGCGGGACACATCCTGCCTCTGGAGGACTTCGAGGGGGAGAGCGTCCCCTATGGGGACGACAGCGGTTCCGGGACATTGACGGAGCTGGAGACCGACCTGGCCTATGTCCGCACCGGGCGGCAGAGCCTGAAGGTGGACTATGAGATGGGCGGGGAGGAGTATGCCGTCCTGGAGATGAATGAGGCCATCCCTACCGGGGAGAAGTACCTTGGCATGTGGGTCTATGGCGACGGGTCGGGCAATGAGATGACGGCAATGTTCCTAGGTGGGGAGGAGGAACTGTCTGTACCCGTCTGTACGTTGGACTTTACAGGCTGGAAGCACGTTTTGCTCCCTATCCCCACGGGCGGCAGTATTTTGAAGGAACTGCAATTCCATGGGGATGGAGAGGGGAGCTCCGGCACGGTGTGGCTGGACCAGATCACCACCTCCAACGAGGACCTGTTTGACGACATGGCCCCGGTGATCCAGCTGAAGCTGGAGGGGACCACCCTGACCGCCACTGTCACCGACAACGTGGACAAGAGCTTTGCGGCTCCGGCGGTGTTCCTCAGCTATGACGGGGCCGCCCTGACCGGGAGCTGGGACCCGGTGAAGGGGACCTTGACAGCCCAGCTGCCCCTTCCCGAGCCGGTGATCCGGACGGAGATCGACCCGGAGACCGGGGAGGAGGTCACGGTGACCGAGCCACAGCCTGCCCACCGGGTATCGGTGACGGCGGTGGATGTGAGCGGCAACCTGGGAAGGGCCTCCCTGGACATTCCCGGGGACGCGCTGGTGGAGTTTGCCGATATGACGGACAACTGGGCGGCAAGCTATGTGAGCTATCTCTATGAGCAGGGGATCACCAACGGCGTGGCCGCCGATGAGGGGCTTTACTACCTGCCGGGCAACACCATCACCCGGGCGGAGTTTTTTACCATGGTGGCCCGGTGGATGGGGCTGGATCTGGCGGAGTACGCGGGGGTGGAGCTGCCCTTTGCAGACGCGGCCGGGATCCCCGAGTGGGCTGTGCCGGCGGTGAAGGCCATGTACGCCCGGGGCATCGTTCAGGGGAGCATGGACTTTGGGGTGCTGTACGCCTACCCCAATGCAGGGATCAGCCGGGCCGAGGTCATGACCATTCTGGGGCGGACCCAGATGCGGGGCTGGCCGGAGAGAGACCTGGACGGGTTTACCGACGGGGGGGATACCCCCGAGTGGGCCAAGAGCTATGTCCGCAGCCTGGTAGGGCAGGGGATCGTCAACGGGTATGAGGACGGGACCCTGAAGCCCAATGCGTCTATGACCCGGGGGGAAGTGGCGAAGGTGCTGAC
>CATKDV010000018.1:0-1557 GCA_949746985.1 uncultured Eubacteriales bacterium
GCCATCTCCGAGCCGTTGGGGGTATAGGCCCGTCCGGTGAGCACGTTGACCGCCCCATCCCAGCCCACGTCAAACTGGGCGGAGGTCCCGCTGAGCACATAGGCCACGTCCCTCAGCTTCACAAAGTTGGTGTCGTTGCCCTTTTCGTCCCGCAGGGCATAGGCCTGAAATTCCACCGGAGCGCCGTTTACCAGCACGGTCTGGGTAGAGGCATAGGCCAGCCCATCCCCCTGCGCCTGCCCGGGGAATATCTGCATGGGGACTGTCTGGCACGGCCCCAAAATGCACTCGGCGTCCCCCACATAGCCGTTACCCAACTGCCCGTTGTCATTCAGGCCAAAGGACCAAATGGCGCCGTCGGTCTTTTTCACCAAGGCAAAGCACTCTCCCGCCGCCACCTCGGCCACGCCCTCCATGATCTGAGTGGGAACCGGGACCTTTTCCTCGGTGCTTCCCACCCCCGCTTCTCCAAAATCATTTCTGCCGCAGGTCCACAGGCTGCCGTCGGTCTTGATGATATAACTGGTTCCGTGGCCCGCCGCCACATCCTTTACCCCCTCCATCACCTGAAGAGGGGTGGTGCGGTAACGGGAGCCGTATTCGTTCTCCCCGTCCCTCTCTCCCTCCGGGATCAGCTCCTCGCAAAGCCCCCACGCCCAAAGGGCGCCGTCGGTCCGCACCGCCAAGGCGTGGTTGACCCCCATCTCCATCCGGGCCACTTGGTCCAGCACCTGTACCGGGGTCTCCCGGCAGGCGGCCTTCCACTGGTCGTCAAAAATATCCCCCTCGCCGCCGGAGCCTAACTTTCCAAAGTCATCATAGCCCCAGCTCCAAAGGGTCCCGTCCTCCCGCAGGGCCAGCATCGCGTCCCGCTTGATGGAGAAGTCCGCCACCCGATCCAGCAGAGGGACCATCTCGCCGGTCTCCTCATGCAGGGCGAGGCCGCCGGGGGAGAGGACCCCGTAATGGTTGGCCCCCCAGCCCCAGAGCACCCCATCGGCGTCCAGCGCGCAGCCGGTGTCTCCCCATATATCCATCTCCGCCTTCATCACTCGGTCCATGACCTCCACCCCTTCCCCGGCAAAGCCCTCCGGGAAGAATAGGAGCGTCCCATCAGTCCGCACCAGCATTGCGGGGCTTTCTAGGGAGGTAAAGGCATAGGCGGTACAACCCGCCCCTTCTATCACTCCGGCAGGAAGTTCCCGCCCCCCTAAATGCCAAAGGCTTCCCGTCTCGTCCACATAGCTGCCCTCCCCATAGCCTGCGTTCAGCGCGCTCTGGGTCCGCTGGGCCCCATGGGCCGCCGGGAGAAGCCCCGTCAGAAGCACGGCGGTCATCGTCAACGTTACCCACGCTTTTTTCATCCTTCGCATCTCCTTTTTCCGTTCTTGCCAGAGTCTACGCAAAAGGGTATAATAGCAAAGTAGCTCCTATTTTCAAAGCTACCTTTTCATTTTAATTCCCATCTTTGTCTTTTGCAAGGTTTTTTCAAAGGAGGCTTTTCCATGAAGCTTTTGCTCCACATCTGCTGCGCCCCCTGCTCGGTGGCCTGTATCC
>CATKDV010000019.1:0-1581 GCA_949746985.1 uncultured Eubacteriales bacterium
CCGCCGGGAGGTGGTCTTGCTGGACCGGGAAAAGCTCCTCACCGGGGTCATCGTGCCCGGATACGGCTGGGTGGAGGAGGACGTCTCCGGCCTGGACCGGCTGGTGGAGAAAGCCCAGACGGCTAACCCCCTGGAGCCGGGGAAGAGCTACCGGACCACCGGGACCATAGACCTTACGTACACCGCCCTCAACTCCCTGGACGGGGACGAGACCTACACCGCCCAGCTGAAGGTGGAGACCCTGACCCGGGACAGCGTGATAGAAATGTCCCTGAGCATGGACCTTGCCGATCTTCTTCGCCTGATACCGGACGTGCTTTTGAAGGAAGTGAGAATGGAACTTCCCAAGTCCGTGGGAGACCTGAAGGCCCTGCTGGACGGGGTAAAAGTG
The DNA here is from genome assembly GCA_949746985.1 of uncultured Eubacteriales bacterium. Taxonomy (GTDB): domain Bacteria; phylum Bacillota; class Clostridia; order Oscillospirales; family Oscillospiraceae; genus Vermiculatibacterium. Next base: position 392 of record CATKDV010000019.1, read on the forward strand.
GACCTGATCTGGAACGGGGAGACGGGAGAGCTCTACGTCAACGCCCCCATCGTGGCCCTGGTGGACCCCACCCCCGGCGTGGACGCCGACACCTGGTACGCCTTTGACCTGTCAGAGCTTTTGGAGGCGGAGACAAAGACGCTCAACACCGCCGAAACCCTCTACCAGAGCCTTCTGGAGAACAGCGAGACCCGGTGGGGCGGGGCGGGGGAAGCCTACTCCAATTTTATGGTGGAGAAGGGTCTGCTCCACACCCTCTTTGGCCCCCACGCCGTCACTGAGAAAAGCGGCGCCCTCACCTGGAAGCTGGACGAGGAGATGATCTCCGAGGCCGTTACCTCCTTTATGGGAGCCATGGGGGAGCCGGGCGACTGGGAGAACGTTTCTCTGTTCAAGGAGTGCCGGCTGGAGCTGACCATCGGCCCCAAGGGGGAGACCAGCCTGGACTTGTCCATCCGCCCGGACATGAAGGGCATTGCCTCCGCCATCTATGACAACAGCTACTACGGCTACGGCTATTATAGCCTTCTCACCGGAGGCCTGCTGGGCATGGCGGACTTCCGCTATGCCGCCAAGGGACAGAGCTCTGCCAAAGGCAGTGATATGACCCTGGAGCTCCACTGGAAAAACAGCTTTAAGCTGGCTCTGGACATGGACACAGTTCGCAAAGAGGTCAATACCGCGCCCCGGACCACGCCACCTGACGGGGCGGAGGTCGTAGAGATTTAAAAGAAAACCCAACCCCAAACCAGGAGGACCCCATGAAAAAAATTCTCTCCCTGCTCCTTGCCCTGACGCTGACCCTTTCCCTGCTTCCCGCCGCCCTGGGGGCGGAGGGGGCGCTCCCCATGACCTGCGGGGAGTATGAGGAGCAGTATAAGCTGCTCCACCCGGGCTACACCGGCGCCGGTGAGGAGTGGGAGGCCATGTATGCCGCCTACAGGAGCTACCTGGTCAGCACCTACTCCGCCGCCCACCCCGGGGAGCTGGAGGCCCTGACCACGGAGGAGCTGCTCTCCCTGCTGGGGGGAGCCGGCGAAAAGACCAGGGAGGAGCTGCTTTATGGCTATGTGAACAAACGAAATGCCATAGAGCGGGTCTGCGCCGAGGCGGAGGCCTACCGGACGGGGCATCCCCAGCTCTGGGCGGACTTTGACGCCAACGCCTACTTTGAGGAGAAGTGGGGCGGC
>CATKDV010000020.1:0-1581 GCA_949746985.1 uncultured Eubacteriales bacterium
CCGCCAATCCCCCTGGAGGGAGGGGACGGTCATCCCCTCCACCTCCACCGGGCTTCCCAGGGCCCCGGCGGCAAACCAAAACCCAGCCTGGGACCAGTCTGGCTCCACAGCGGCCTGGGCGGGGCGGTAGGTCTGGTTCCCCTGGGGGTGATACTGGGGGGGCAGGGACAGGGCGGTGGGTATCTCCACGCCGAAAATTCCCATGGCCTGGAGGGTCATGTGGATGTAGTCCTCGCTCTCCAGAAGGGTGGTGGGGATGAGGGCCGAGGGACCCTCCAGAAGGGGCAGGGCGTAGAGAAGTCCGGTGAAGAACTGGCTGGACACGTTGCCGGGAAGCCGGTATTCCCCGGGCAATAGCCGCCCCTGGACCGTAAGGACCCCGTCCTTTTGCTCATAGAAGACCCCCTTCTGGTCAAAGAGGTCGAAGTAAGGCTTCTGGGGTCGGTCCATGAGCCGGCCCCGCCCGGTAAAGATCCCGCCTCCCCGCACCGCCAGGGCGATGGGAATGAGGAAACGGAGGGTGGAGCCCGACTCCCCGCAGTCCAGGCGGGGCAGGGCCAGCCGCCGATGAGGGGACATGGGGTTGGCCCCCATACCCCGGACGGTGACCGCATCCCCCTCCAGGGTCCACTCGGCCCCCAGCTCGGCAAGGCAGCGGAGGGTGGCCTCGATATCCTGGGAGAGGGAGACGTTGCGGATCACGCTCTCCCCCTCCGCCAGAGAAGCGGCGATGAGCAGCCGGTGGGCCTGGGACTTGGAGGGAGGCGGGGTCACCTTCCCGCTCAACTTAGAGGGGGTGATGGTAAGGGTCATGGCAAAACCTCCAATCGCTCCATCAGCCGCGCCTTGGGCAGCTTGTAAAGGAGGGAACGGCCCATTTCCTCCAGGAGGACCAGAGTGATGTCCTCTCCCGCCCCCTTCTTATCCCGCCCCACAGCGGCGGCGTAGTCGTCCCTGCCGCAGGAGATGGCGGTAGGGAGCCCCCACTTTTCCAAAAGCGCCGCCAGCTCCCCCGTCAGGGAAGCCGGGCCGATCTTCAGCGCCGCGCCCAGCTTCAGGGCGGCCATCATCCCCGCCGCCACCGCCTGCCCGTGGGTCCAGGTCTCATAGTTCCCCGCCAGCTCATAGGCGTGGCCGATGGTATGCCCGAAGTTCAGGATCATCCGGCGGCCGGTGTCGTGCTCATCCTCCTCCACAACGGAGCGTTTTATATCACAGCAGGTATACAGAACGTGTTCAATATTTGCCATGATCTCCCCTCTGGAGGGGTGGGCGCGGAGGAAGTCGAAGAAGTCCTTGTCCGCGATACAGCCGTATTTGATGACCTCGGCCATACCATCGGAGAAGGTCTTGTCGTCCAGGGTGTTCAAGGTCTCCGGGTCCATAAGCACCAGCCTGGGCTGCCAGAAGGCTCCCGCCAGATTTTTCCCGTGGGCAAGGTCAATGGCCCCCTTGCCCCCCACCGAGGAGTCCACCTGGGCTAGGAGGGTGGTGGGGATCTGGATGAAGTCCACCCCCCGGAGGATGGTGGCGGCGGCGAAGCCCGCCAGGTCCCCAACCACACCGCCTCCCAACGCCACC
>CATKDV010000021.1:0-1621 GCA_949746985.1 uncultured Eubacteriales bacterium
CACCTGAGCTACAGGCGCATATGGAGCGGGTGATGGGAATCGAACCCACGCGACCAGCTTGGAAGGCTGGGATTCTACCATTGAACTACACCCGCATAGGAGAATACTGCTTTAAAAGTCAGCTCATATATGATAGCATATCCCGGTTTTATTTGTCAATCCCTTTTTTGACGTTCCCTGTCTTTTCTGTTTCCGGGGCGAAGGAATGGATAACGGGAATAAAAGGGATACTGCTGCAAGGAAGGGAGGGTATCTATGGCTCCGGAAAAGAGAAAAAAGATATGGCCGCCTCAGGCGGTAACGGAGGAGGCAGAGCGGCCCATCCCGGAGGAGGTCTATCCCGTGCTGGACACTGACCTTGCCCGGGACAATGTGGAAAACGACCTGCCTGCCGCAGACTTGGAGGATCTTTGAAAGGAGAGGAGACCTATGGCAAAGCAGGGAATGAAGCGACCCCAGATAAACCCCAAGCCCCCCAAAAATGAGGCTCCGCCTGTACCTGAGCTTCAGGGGAAGGCCAAAACGACCAAGTGTAAGGCAAAGCCAGTCACAGAAAAATAAAATTCCGGGCCGGGCGATCTTGTCCGGCCCGGAATTTTACACGACCTGAAAAAGATAGAATTTCAGATAACTGGTCTCCGGTACGCCCCACAGAATGGGGTGGTCGGGGGCCTGCTGACGGGCCTCGATCTGCTTGAGCTGTACTCCCGCGTCCCGGGCCGCGGCGGCAATGACCCCTAAGAAGCGGTGTTCCTCCATAAAGTGGGAACAGGAACAGGTGGCCAAATATCCCCCCCGGGGCAGCAGGCGCATAGCCCGGTAGTTGATCTCCTTGTAGCCCTTGGCTGCCTGCTCCGCTGTGCGGCGGGACTTGGTGAAGGCGGGAGGGTCCAGGATAATGAAGTCCCACTCCCGCCGCTTTTCCTCTATAAGCCGGGGAAGAAGGTCAAATACATCGGCACAAAGGAAGTCCATTTTTGAGCCCAAACCATTTAAAGCGGCGTTGTTTTTAGCCATCTCTACAGCGGAGTGGGACACGTCCACTGCCGTGACCCGCTCCGCGCCCCCCAGGGCGGCGTTGAGGGCAAAGGAGCCGGTGTGGGTGAAGCAGTCCAGCACCCGCTTGCCTTGGGAGAGCCGGGCCACCGCCCGGCGGTTGTACTTTTGATCCAAGAAAAATCCGGTCTTTTGGCCGGTTTCAAAATCTACGGCGTACTTGACCCCATTTTCCACGATCTCAACGGCGGTCCCGCCGGGCGGGACTTCGCCGGGGAGGGAGAAGAAGCCCTTGCCCTGAGAAAGGCCCTCCTTTTCCCGCAGAGACTCATCGTTGCGCTCATAGACGCCCCGAATGTCCTGCCCATCCTCCCGCAGGGCCCGGACCAGCAGGGGAAAAAGCTGGGCTTTCCGCTGCTCCAGCCCAAAGGACAGGGTCTGGGTCACCAAAATATCTCCAAAGCGGTCCACCGTCAGGCCGGGAAGGCCGTCCGACTCGCCGAATACCACCCGGCAGGCGGTAAGATCCGGTGGCGCCAGCACCGTTTTCCGGTAAGCCCAAGCGTACTGGAACCGCCGCAGCCAGAAGCCCTCGTCAAAATTGTCGTTGGCGTTGCGGGAGAGC
>CATKDV010000022.1:0-1628 GCA_949746985.1 uncultured Eubacteriales bacterium
CAGCGACTCTCTATCGTGGAGGACACTCCCGGCGTGACCCGTGACAGGCTCTACGCCCCCTGCGAGTGGAGAGGGAGAAAATTCGACCTGGTGGACACCGGCGGCATCGAGCCGGGGACGGACAGCGAGATCCTGCTCTTCATGCGCCAGCAGGCCGAGATCGCCATCCAGAACGCCACCGTCATCGTGTTTCTCTGCGACATCCAGACCGGGCTTACCGCCTCTGACCAGGAGGTGGGGGCTATGTTGTTGAAATCAGGCAAGCCGGTAGTACTGGCGGTAAATAAAATGGATAAGACCGGCCTCACCGACCCGGAGGTTTACGAGTTCTACAACCTGGGCCTGGGGGACCCGATCCCTGTCTCCGCCGTCCATGGCCACGGCACGGGGGATCTTTTGGATGCGTGCTTCCAATATTTCCCCGAGACGGATGAGGAGGAAGAGGACGACGACGTCATCAAGGTGGCCATCATCGGCAAGCCCAACGTGGGCAAGTCCTCCCTTGTGAACCGCATTTTGGGGGAGGAGCGGGTCATCGTCTCCAACATGGCGGGTACCACCCGGGACGCCATCGACAACTATTTTGAAAATGACCAGGGGAAATACCTGTTCATAGACACAGCGGGCATGAGACGGAAATCCCGGGTGGATGACCGGGTGGAGAAATTCTCCGTTCTTCGGGCCACCATGGCCATCGAGAGAAGCGATGTGTGCCTCATCATGATCGACGCAAACGAGGGGGTCACCGAGCAGGACACCAAGGTGGCGGGCCTGGCCCACGAGGCAGGGAAGGCCTGTATCATCGTGGTCAACAAGTGGGACGCGGTGGAGAAGAACGACAGGACCATGGACAACATGGTGAAGGACATCCGCCGGGACCTTGCCTATATGGACTATGCCCCCATTGTCTTTCTCTCCGCCCTGACGGGAAGCCGGGTGGATAAGCTCTTTGCCGTTATCAACGATGTGAACGACCAGGCCTCCATGCGTATCTCCACCGGGATGCTCAACGACGTTCTCTCTGACGCCACCGCCCGGGTCCAGCCCCCCACCGACAAGGGCAAGCGGCTGAAGGTCTATTATATGACCCAAGTGGGAGTGAAGCCCCCCCATTTCGTGATCTTCTGCAACCGGGCGGAGCTGTTCCATTTCTCCTACCAGCGGTATATCGAGAATCAGGTCCGGGCCACCTTTGGGCTTCAAGGCACACCGGTGAAGATCACCATCCGCCAGAAGGGCGACTGAGGAGGGCGAGGAGATGGATATGACAGTGCTTTCTGACATAGGCTCAGCATTTGTACTCCCCGCAATTTTGACCGCTGTGATCGCCTATTTCTGCGGCTGCTTCAACGGAGCTGTTATTGTCTCCAAATATATTCTCCATGATGACATCCGTACCCACGGCAGCGGCAATGCGGGTTTGACCAACTTTTTCCGCACCTTCGGGGGCCCCCTGACCTTTGCGGTCATCCTCTGCGATGTGCTCAAGGCGGTGATCGCCATTTTGGCGGGGAGCTTCTTGGTCGGGACGCTGATCGTGGACGACGCTCCGGTACTGGTCATGGCCAAGTACTGGGCCGCCTGCTTCTGTCTGCTGGGCCATATGTTCCCCTGTATGTTCGGTTTCA
>CATKDV010000023.1:0-1643 GCA_949746985.1 uncultured Eubacteriales bacterium
ACCTCCACCTTTACCTTGGCGTCCTTAAAGTAGAGGGAGAGGGGGACCAGCGTCAGCCCGTCCCGCTGGACCGTGCCCAAAAGCCGCATGATCTCCCGGCGGTGCATCAGCAGCTTCCGGGTGCGGCGGGGGTCTTTGTTGAAGATATTGCCCTTCTCATAGGGGCTGATATGTACCCCGTAGAGCCACAGCTCTCCATCTTTCACCTGACACCAACTGTCTTTCAGGTTGGCCCCGCCCTGCCGGATGGATTTTACCTCGGTGCCCGACAGGACCACCCCGGCCTCGTACCGCTCCTCCACAAAGTAGTCGTGAAAGGCCTTGGCATTTTTGGCGATGGGCTTGATCCCCTTCTTGTCCATGCTGGGCACCTCCCTTCTTTTGGCGGTGCTCCCATTATATCACATTTTTCACAGATGTAAACGCAAAAAATGGCGGCACAGCTCCCAAAGGGCGTGGTGGGCAAAAATGGCCTGCCCTGCCTCCTCCAGCCGGGCCGGGAGCAGGGGGTCCGGCTGCCTTGCCGAGCCAAACTCCCGGCACACCGCCTGCGCCCCCTCCGCTGACCGAGGCAGGGAGAGCCAATACTTCCCCTCCCACCACCAAAGTCCGGCGTCTACCGGGGCCTTATGTAGCTCCAGCGCCGCCTGCAAAAGCGGCTCGATGTCGTCAAAGACGAACCAGGCCGGACCCATGGGCCGGACATGGGCAAAGACCAATACCCCACAGCACTCGGGGTAAGCCTCGATCTCCACCGCTCCGTCCAGCTCGATGCCCGCCTGTCCGCAGGCCTCTCTCGTCAGCTCCAGCGCCTGCTCCAGGGTCAGGCTGCCGGGGGTGGAGGAAAGTCCCCGCCTGCTGAGATCGGCGGGGGTGAGGTAGAGGGCCACGCTGGCCCTTCCGATGGGTTCGATGGTCATGAAGGAGCCTCCTTTTCCTGCATAGGTAGCTCCATTATATGACCTTTGGGCTTGGCTGTATAGCTGTAAAGATTGGGAAAAAAGGAAGCTTTGCCAACAAAAGAGCGTGGAAAGGCCCCGGGACAGCAAAATGCGGTTCCGGGGCAATTTTTCACCCATTTTCTCCCACTTTGTGGGGGGCGGCTGTCCCCGGCCGCTTACCTGGGTATGGCGGGAGCCATGCCTTGGGAGGACGGAGATGGCTTTGCCCTTGCAGGGGCGGACAATGTCTGCCCGATAAAAAGAGGAGGAATTATAAAGTTATGTCAACCAACAAAACACAAAAATACCAGCTCCACGCCTGGGAGCCGGGGGATCATTTCCTGCGGGAGGAGTTCAATGAAAACTTTTCCCTGTTGGACGAGAAGGCCGTCCAGGTGCTTTTCGGGACCTATCAGGGGGATGGAAGATCGGAGCGGGAGATCTCCCTGGGCCTGACCCCCCTGGCTATGCTGGTGTCCGACAGCAACGGAGTCTTTGACACCAGCTACTCCTACCACGGGGGCCTGACCCTTCGGGGGCACCCCAGTATCATGGCGGAGACCCGGCGGCTGTTGGAGATCGTGGAGGGGGGCTTTAAGGTCTATACCGACAACGGCGGCTCCCCCTCCTGCACCAGCAACAACAAAAACCTCCGCTATTATTATCTGGTCTTCTTTTGAGAGGGGAAAAGGACCCCGGACG
>CATKDV010000024.1:0-1673 GCA_949746985.1 uncultured Eubacteriales bacterium
CATGAGGCTGGGGAACAGGCCCTTGCACCACCAGATGGGCATGTTGATCCCGAAGAGGCTTGCCAGCAGGCCGTTGGAGGTACCGGTGACGGCGTTGGAATTAAAGAGGTTCTGCCACACCACCGCCAGAGTCCACTGGGGCATGATGTAGGGGAAGATAAAGATGGAGCTGAGGTACTTCCGCCAGGCCATGTTGGTCCGGGTGATAAGGAAGGCGAACACGCCGCCGAACAGGATGGACACGATACAGGTGCCCACCGCCAGATAGACCGTATTGAAAAGGGGGGTCCACAGGTTGGTCTTGGCCATTTTGCTGGTGAACAGGTCCACATAGTTCACCACCGTATAGCCCGAGGCCTTCTTGGTCAGGAACTGGTCGATGGTGCCGGGATGGATGGTGAAGGTGTCCTTCAGGATGGCCACGATGGGGGCGATGGTGGACACGGTGACCACGATGCCGAACAGCAGCAGGATCACATTGTAGGGCTTGGAAAGGAAGGTCCTGAACTTGTTGAGAAGGATGGTTCCTTTGCCCGCTTGCAGGGTGTCGTTCATAGCTTCTCTCCTCTCTGGTGGGAAATGGGGTCTGGACCGGCCGGGACTCCCGCGGCCCCAAGGGCGGCGCGAAGCTCGGCCACGTCCTGCCGGAACTGGAAGGCTCCCATTCCGCACCACTGGGCAGCCTCGATATTCAAGGGGGAATCGTCGATAAAAAAGCACTCTGAGGGCTGGAGGGCGAACCGTTCAAACAGCCGGCGGAAAAGGGCCGGGTCGGGCTTCAAAAGTCCCTCCTCACAGGAGAGCATGACCCCCCGCATCAGGCCGAAGCCGGGGATCAGGTCCCGGAATTCATAGAAACGGAAGGGAGCGTTGGAGAGGATGTAGAGGGGATATCCCCTGTCATGAAGCTCCCGGACCAGCGCGCCCACGTCCTCCTTGGAGCGGAGGCTCCTGTGCCAGCCGGCCATGATCCGGTCCGCCTGGGGATGGAGCCTTTCCGGAAGGCGGGTCTTCATGGAGGACAGGACCCTCTCCTCCCCCTCCCCCCGGTCCAGGCGGCTCCAGTCAGCATGGGAAAAGATCTCCCGGCGGAGAAGGGCGGCGTCGGCCTCCACGTCGGTGACGGCCCGGACCATAGCGGCGGGGTCAAAGTCCAGAAGGACCCCGCCCACATCAAAAATGATTTGTCTGATCATGGGGGCCTCCTATCAAGGGAAGGTGGGCTGCGGCGGGGCAAGCCCCGCCCTGCTTTTTTCAGGAATAGGGCTTCGGCTTCCCTCAAAATCTTTTAGGAAGGGCCCGGAGGCTCGGCCTCCGGGCCCTTTTCAAACGTTTATTGGGGGACTCTTCCGGCTTAGCCCGCGGAGTACTTGGTCAGCATCTCCACCCAGGAGCCTACGGTGAAGGCCACCTCGGCGCAGTACTCGGGATCCTCCAGGACCAGCTTGCCCTCGTTGGTCCACCAGTCGTAGCCGCGGTCGTTCTTGCACTCGAACTCCACGGTGGTGCCGTCCTCGGCCATGCCGCCCTTGGAGTGGCCGTACTGGGCCTCGGTGCCCTCGGCGACCACAGGGTTGGAGGAGTAGCCGCCCATGTCCTTGCCCCAGGCGGAGAAGCCGTCCACGGTGCAGGTCATGTAGGCGATGAAGGCGCAGGCGGTCCAGGGCAGGGGG
>CATKDV010000025.1:0-1676 GCA_949746985.1 uncultured Eubacteriales bacterium
ATGGACATATGGGATCTCACCCGCTGTCTGGGTATCCTTCTGGACAACGCCCTGGAGGCCGCCCTGGAAACGGAGGAGCCCTGGGTGGAGATCCTGCTGTTGGCCCAGGAGGGGAAGCTGTTCCTCCGGGTGTCCAACCCCTATACAGGTTCTCTCGACCCGGGAAAGCTGTGGGAGGAGGGCTGGTCCACCAAGGGGACGGGCCGGGGGCTGGGACTATCGGGTTATCAGCGCATCCTGCGGGGCTATCCCAATGCCTCCTCCTGTACCAGCTGGGACAGGGGGATATTTGTACAGGAACTGACGGTGGAGGATAGGACATGAAGGAGATCTATCTCTGTGACGATGATAACGCCGTCCGCTGCCAGATCCAAACCGCCCTGGAGAGGAAGATCCTGGCGGAAAACTACGACATGAAGGTGGCGGCGAGCGTCCCCACCGCCCAGGAGCTGTTGGCCGGACTGGAGAGGGGTAGGCAGGGGATTTATTTCCTGGATGTAGAGCTGAAGGACGGGGAATGGGACGGCTTCCAGCTGGGGCAGGAGCTTCGCCGGCGGGATCCCCAGGCTACCCTGGTCTATATCACCAGCTACGGCGACCTGGCCTGGCGCACCTTCCAGTATCACCTGGAGGCCTTTGACTATATCGTGAAGGGCTCGGAGCCCGTGGGGCCTGCGGCAGCCCGGTGTCTGGAGGAGATATACCATCGCCTTCTCTCCCAGCGGCAGGCGCCCGGGGCGACCTTCACCCTTCGGACGGGAGACATGGTGCGCCATGTTCCCCTGGAGGACATTCTCTATTTTGAGACCGCCCCCGCTCCCCACCATGTCTTTCTCCATACCCTAGGCAGCCGGATGGATTTTTTGGGCAGCCTGAACGAGTTGGAGGCCCAGCTGGGGGATCGCTTCCTCCGCGTCCACCGGGCCTATCTGGCCGCAGCGGATAAGATCGAGAGGGTGGACTGGAAGGGCTGCAGGCTGTGGGTGGGAGGTCGCGAGTGCCTCCTCTCCCGCACCGGGAAAGCCCGGCTGCGGAAAAGGCTGGAAGGGGATCGGTGATCCCCACCCAGTCCATTTGGGAAATTTTCCGGCCCATTCAGGAAATTTAAGATCACGAGACCTTCCCTTTGTGGTATGCTTTCCAGGCAACAGCACAGAGAAAGAAGGTGAGTCCATGGTGAAGAAAAAACGGTTCGTGGAGGTTTACTCCCAGGGCCTGCTTAATGTAGCGAAGGTTCTCGTTGACACGGAGACCGGAGTGAACTACCTGCTGGGTTCCCATAGTAAAAGGATTGGTACCGGAATGACCATCCTGGTGGATCAGAACGGCAAGCCTGTGGTTACCCCCATCCACTGAGAAAAAAGGAAGGAGGAACGCAATTTGCGTTCCTCCTTCCTTTTTTCTCACGGCTTACAGCTTCCACAGGGCACATAACCCGCCTCCACCAGCTCCTCCCGGGTGCCGTAAAACGCCTGCCGGTTCTCCGCCTTGATGCTCTCTGCCCCAGAGCAGGAGGGAAGGTGGAACCTCTGGGAGCTGGTGTTCAGTACGTAGCTTCCCTCCGGCCCCTCTGTCTCCGCGGTTTCCTCCGCGGAGGGGGTGGGGGAGGCCTCCGGAGCTGGGCTTCCCTCCGCCCAGCTCACCCCTGTGGCGTAGTCGATGACCACCCCCGGCTG
>CATKDV010000026.1:0-1720 GCA_949746985.1 uncultured Eubacteriales bacterium
CCTGCGCCTGCTTCCGCTTCTCGGCCTGCTGGGCCTGATTCGCGGCGGCGTGGGCCTGAAGCTGGGCCTCCAGCCCCGCCTTTTGGGCCTCCAAAGCCTCCTTCTCCTGCCGGGCCTCCTGGGCCTGACGGAGGAGGGACCTCTGCCGCCCAAGGGCGTCCTCCACCCCGGCCAGCTCGCTTTCCAGTTCAGGGATCAGCCCCACCCGGCTATTCACCTTCCGCCGGTTGAGCCAGTCCTTCAATCTCCGCTCCACCTGGGAGTAGGACACGTCCTCCTCCCCGGAGGTGGCGAGGGCGGCCACCCGCTTTTCCAAGTCTCCGCTGGGAGAGAGGGCGATCTCCCCCTGCCCCACAAAGGCGGTGCGCTCAAAGACCTCCCGGGAGACCCCCAAAAGGGTCTCCCCGCAGTTTTCGGCGGTGAGTCCGGGAACAGCCTCCCCGGTGGCGGTCCATGTAGCGGAGAAGGCTCCCCACACCGTGGCCCCCTTTGGCCCCCGGTACAGGGTAAGGGAACGCCCCTGCCATTCCACGACCAAAGTACCCTCCATAGCCGCCCCCGACCAGGGCTGGTAGCGGTTCTTCTCCGCCAGATACCCCGCCTTATCCCGGTCCCGCTGGGGGAAGCCGTAGAGCATGGCCCGCAGAAAGGCCGCCCAGGTGGATTTTCCCCCCTCGTTGGGGGCCATAATGAGGGTCAGCCCCGGCCCGGGCCGCAGAACGGCCCTGTGGAGCTTCCCAAAGGTGGCGGTCATCTCCATGATTTTCATGGCGTGTCCTCCCCGTTCTCCAGGGCGGTGAGCCCGAACCGTACCGCCCGTTCCAAAGTAGCCTTTTCCTCTCCCTGGGCGGCGTCGATCCGCCGGCGCATATCCCGCAGAAAAAGCCCCGTCAGGCTGTCCTCTCCCTCCCGGCTCCACAGGTCCTGGGGCACCCGGGTGTGGTCCCGCACCGTCACCGCCCAGCGGCAGGCGGCGGCAGCCTGGGCCAGGGCGGGCAGATCCACCCGCTCCGCCTCCCCGGTGAGGATCAGCCGGCATACATCCTCCCGGCTCCCCTGGCTGAGGGCGGCTGCTACCGCCTGGTCGTGGCCCTTGCCCGTCAGGTCGCACTCCACGATCTCATAGCGGCGCTGGCACAGGGGCAAAAACTCCGCCGTCACGGCATGGTCGTCCCCGATGGTGACCCACAGCGCCCCCTTATCCCCCAGCTCGTCAAAGCCCCGGCCCTCGGTGCAGCCGGGGTAGGCCCAGTAGGTATCTCCCTCTTTTTGCAGCCCCGAGCAGCCGTGGATATGTCCCAGCGCCAGATAGGTAAGCCCACTCTGGGCGATGTCAGAGCGGGGGATGGACCCGTAGCGCCCTGTCCCGTCCACATCCCCGTGGAGGACCATGACCGCGGGCTTGTCCGTATTGAGGGCGTGGAATCCCGCCAACGGGGACCCATCCCGGAACTGCCCCGTAAAAGCGGTCCCATAGAGGGTCATGTTGGGCAGGTCCACCCTCTGCACATCGCCCTCCCGGAAGATGAGCACATTCTTGGGCCAGATGGGAGCGGCGTAGAGGCTCCCCGGCCCATAAAAATCGTGGTTCCCCGGGGCGATGACCACCGGGGCGGGGATGCGCCCCAAAGCGGCGGCCAAAGCCTGGGCGGTCTCCCGGTAGGTCTGTCCGGAATCCAAAAGGTCCCCGGCCAGCACCACCAGATCGGCCCCCCGCTCA
>CATKDV010000027.1:0-1733 GCA_949746985.1 uncultured Eubacteriales bacterium
CATCACCGGCCCCACCGGGGCGGGGAAAACCACCGCCCTGAACGTCCTGCGCGCCCTGGGGGCGGAGGTGGTGGACGCGGACGCGGTCTATCACCGGCTCCTGGCGGAGCGCGGAGAGTTGAAAAAGACGCTCACCGGAGCCTTTGGGGAGAATATCCTGGACGGGGAGGGCAAAATAGACCGGAGGCGGCTCTCCCAGAAAGTCTATCCGAACCGGCTGGAGGAGCTGAACGCCATCACCCACCCCTATGTGGTGGCGGAGGTGGAGGCCATGCTCTCTTCGGCGGAGAAACGGGGCTGTCCCGCCCTGGCCATCGACGCCATCGCCCTTATCGAGAGCGGCCTTGCCGAAAAGTGCGACGCGGTGGTGGCTGTTCTGGCCCCCAAGGAGCTGCGCCTCAAGCGGATCATGGCCCGGGACGGGATCGACGAGGCCTATGCCCGCCGCCGGGCGGATCACCAGAAGCCGGATGGGTTTTTCCGGAAGCACAGCACGGCGGTGTTGGAAAATACCCGGGAGGATACCCCTGCGCAGCTTGAAAAGCAGGCCCTGGAGCTTTTTCAAAAGATATTGACACAGCCGTAGAAAAATTCATAATTTTGTGGTAACCTATCCATAGGACTACAAAGGAGGTAAGGATATGGATGAGAAAGTAAAATCTCCCGCCGGGCAGCGGCGTGAGCAGCTTTTTGACAACAAGAGGAATGGGTACGACCGCCTCTCCGAAGCTGACGAGACCGCCATGAAAAACTACTGCGAGAACTACAAAAAATTCCTGGACGCCGCCAAGACCGAGCGGGAGGCGGTGGATGAGGTGATCCGCCAGGCCCAGGCCCAGGGTTTTACGGCCTACGCCCGGGGCATGACGGTGAAACCCGGCGACAGGCTTTACCGGGTGAACCGGGGCAAGTCGGTAATGCTGGCGGTCATCGGGGAGAAGTCCCTGGCCGACGGGGTGGCCATCGGCGCGGCCCACATCGACTCCCCCCGGCTGGACCTGAAGCCCCAGCCCCTCTATGAGGACAGCGAGCTTGCCTTCCTCAAGACCCACTACTATGGCGGCATCCGCAAGTACCAGTGGGTCGCCATCCCCCTGGAGCTTCACGGCGTGGTGGTCCGCGCCGACGGCTCCTCCGTCCGGGTGGCCATCGGCGCGGGGGCGGGGGACCCGGTGTTCACCGTGGACGACCTGCTGCCCCATCTGGGCGCAGAGCAGTCCAAAAAGTCTTTGGCAGAGGCGATCCCGGGAGAGACCCTGAACATTCTGGTGGGCTCCCGGCCCTTCAAGGACGACGAGGGGGCCGACCGGGTGAAGCTGGCCATTCTGGACATCCTGAACCAGAAGTACGGCCTTACCGAGACCGACTTTATCTCTGCCGAGCTGGAGGCGGTCCCCGCCTTCCGGGCCAGCGACATCGGCTTTGACCGCTCCCTGATCGGGGCCTACGGCCAGGATGACCGGGTGTGCGCCTATGCCTGCTTTGCGGCCCTGCTGGATATGGGGATCCCTGCCCACACCGCCGTGTGTATGCTGGCGGATAAGGAGGAGATCGGCTCCACCGGCGTTTCCGGTATGAAGTCAGCGGCCTTCGACACCTTTATGAGCGACCTGTGCGACGCCCAGCGGGTGGCGCTGAAGACCTGCTATGAGCACTCCTTCTGCCTCTCCGCCGACGTGTCGGCAGCCTACGACCCCAACTTTGCCGAGGTCTATGAGAAGCGCAACTCCGCC
>CATKDV010000028.1:0-1806 GCA_949746985.1 uncultured Eubacteriales bacterium
CAAGGACTATATCTCCACCCCCAAGCCCAACGGCTACCAGTCCCTCCACACCACCGTCATCGGCCGGGAGGGCATTCCCTTTGAGGTCCAGATCCGCACCGAGGAGATGCACAACACCGCCGAATACGGCATCGCCGCCCACTGGAAGTACAAGCAGGGCATGGCCAACCAGTCCCTGGGCACCGAGGAGGCCTTTGAGTGGGTCCGCAAGCTCTTGGAGAGCCAGCAGGACGCCGACCCGGACGAGTTTGTCTCCACCCTGAAGGTGGATATGTTTGCCGACGAGGTCTTCGTCTTTACCCCCCAGGGGGACGTAAAGAGCCTTCCCGCCGGGGCCACCCCCATCGACTTTGCCTACTCTATCCACTCCGCCGTAGGAAACCGCATGACCGGAGCCAAGGTCAACGGGCGGATCGTCCCCTTTGAGACAGAGCTGAAATCGGGCGACATCGTGGAGGTCATCACCTCCAAATCCGCTCACGGCCCCAGCCGGGACTGGCTGAAGCTGTGTAAGTCCAACGAGGCCCGGAACAAGATCCGCCAGTGGTTCAAAAAGGAGCGGCGGGAGGAGAATATCGCCACCGGCCGCGCTTCCTTTGAAGCGGAGCTAAAGCATCAAGGCCTTACTTTGGCCCAGATCACCGATGAGACGGTGCTTCCCGGCCTACTGAAAAAATCCCGCTTTGGTACTCTGGACGAGCTTTATAACGCCATCGGTTACGGTGGCGTCTCCGCGGTGAAGACCGTGGCCCGGTTCCGGGACGAGCTGATCCGCTTGGACAAGGCCGCCGCCGACAAGCTCTCGGCGGAAAAGATGGCCGCCGGCATGGACAAGGTCATCATGCCCTCCTCCGCCGCGGATACCGCGCCCAAGCCCCACCTTCCCAAACGCTCCCAGTCGGGCATCATCGTGGAGGGCTTGGACAACTGCCTTGTGAAGTTTGCCAAGTGCTGTACCCCCGTGCCCGGAGACCCGGTGGTGGGCTTCATCACCCGGGGCTTCGGCGTGTCGGTCCACCGCTCCGACTGCCCCAACGCCCTGGTGGAAAACCGGAAACCCGAGGAGACCGGCCGCTGGATCCGGGTAGACTGGGTGGAGGGAGACCTGCCCGGCTACCAGACCGCCTTGGAGCTGTCCGCCAAGGACCGGGACGGTCTCACTCTGGATGTGGCGATGGCCCTTTCCTCCGCCAAGGTGAAGGTAAACTCCCTCTCCGCCAAAGCCATGCCCGACGGCTACGCGGTCATCTCCGTGGTGGTGGAGGTCAAGGACCGGGACGAGCTGGTGAACGTGGTCAATAAACTCACCCAGATCCAGAGCGTTTACCAGGTAAAACGGAGCGTGGGCTGAGCGCCCGGCATGAGAAAATTCTTGGAGGCATACCAATGAACGATGCGCCCTTTGTCCCCCTCCTTTTGGGGGCTGACATCAACGTCTACTCTATGGCCCGGGCCTTTCACGAGGCCTATGGGGTCAGGACCGTGGCCTACGGCATGTACCCCTCGGGGCCGTGCTACGGAAGCTCCATCATCGACTACCGGGTCAGCGCCCAGAATGACCGGCCGGAAAAGGTGCTGGAAAATGTGAGCCATGTCTCGGCCCAGTTCCCGGATAAGACCATCCTGCTTCTGGGCTGCGGGGACAATTATCTCACCGCTATCTCCGCCAATCTGGGGAAGTATCCGGAGAACGTCGTCGCCCCCTACGTCCCCCTGGAGCAGATGGAGGGCCTGATCCACAAGGAGCGGTTCTACGCCCTGTGTGAGCAGTACGGCATCGACCACCCCGCCACCTTTGTCTACAAA
>CATKDV010000029.1:0-1851 GCA_949746985.1 uncultured Eubacteriales bacterium
CCGTGGAGGAAGCCGGCCAGGACCCCTGCGGGAGCGCCGAAGCAGCCGGCGATGGGGGCCAGGGTGGCGCCGAAAAGGGCCGCCATCTGGGAGGGAGGGTCGGCGATATTCCAATGCATGGTAAGGCCTCCCAGGGCCACCCCCGCCATGATGGGCAGGATGTTCCGGGCGTGCTTGCCGGCGGCGGAAAAGCCCATGACCGTGAGGATACAGCCCAGGGTGGGACCGCTCACATCCCCGCCGATGAGGAGGAGATAGCCCAGGCAAAGAAGGCCGTTGACCCCCATATTGACCAGCACCGCCCCGCCGCCGTGGGAGGCCAGGAAGTCGCAGGGGGCCCGGCCGGTCTCCCGCAGCAGGGAGCGGTAGCGGCGCCAGACCTCCCCGGGCGGCGTTTTGGTGAAGAGGAAGCCGGCCGCCAGGCAGCACAGGCACAGCCCCGCCACGAAGGCCCCCAGGGGCCGGGTATACTCCCCCGACCAGAGGGAGACGGTGGCCGGGTCGATCCCCGCGGCGTGGAGCACGGGCATGAGGACCATGGCGGTGAGGCCGCAGGCGAAGCCGATATTATAGAGGTTCATGCCGCTCAGGATCCGGGCGGTCCGCTGGGCCAGGGGAGGGACCACGAACCCGATGAGCACCCCCAGAAAAACGCCCAGTACAGGGTGGTAGGGGTGGTCCTGGGAGAAGCAGACGAAGCTGACCAGGGGCCCCAGAGTGGTGGACATCAGCCCGGCGTTGGAGCAGGCGGCAAAGGGGATCCTCCGGACCTTTGCGGAGAGAAAGGAGCCAAGGATGATGGGCCAGATGTTGAAAAAATTTTTGCCGAACAGGGAGAACCCGGCCACCAGGCCCAGGGTGGACAGGGCCGCGCCGCCGGGGGGGTCCCCCGCCAGACACATGACCAGCAGGGCGGACAGGACGACCAGGGCCGAGTTGACCAGGGCCGCCCCCACGCCCCCCAGGGCCACATAGTCGGTGATGAGGACGCTGGGGGAGGTGAGGATCGCGCGCACACCCGTCCAGATGTGGGCGGGCGTATCCAGAATAAGGGCCAAAAGGGTCAAAAGGGCGCAGTAGCCCAGAGTCAGAGGGTAGATAAGGGGCCTTTTTCTCTGTGGGTCCCTGTTCGGCATGGGAAAAGCCTCCCTTTAACTGGCGAAGTGATCCCTGGTCTGCTGGGCGTTGCGCATGACTTCGGAGCGGAGAGCGTCCAGGGAGTCGAACTTTTTTTCCGGGCGGAGATAGTGGTAGAACTCCATGCGGATCTTTTGACCGTAGAGGTCCCCGTCAAAGTCCAGGAGGAAGCCCTCGGCGGTGACCGAGTCCCCGTCCTGAACGGTGGGGCGGGTACCGATGTTGGTCACGGCCAGACGGCTGTCCCCGTTTTCAAAGACCGCCTTGCAGGCATAGACCCCGTAGGCGGGGATGAGAAGGCCGGGGGTGAAGTGGAGGTTCACCGTGGGGAAGCCCAGGGTGGAGCCAAGCTTCTTGCCGTGGGAGACAAAGTCGGTGAGGACGTGGGGGTGGCCCAGGAATTTTCCGGCCCGGTCCATGTCCCCCTGGGCCAGGAGGGAGCGGATGTGGGTGGAGGAGACGGTGATCCCCTCCAGCTCCACCTTGGGGATCACATCACAGCCGACGCCCAGCTCGGCGCAGAGGGCCTGGAGCTTCTGGGGATCCCCCTCCCCCTTGTAGCCAAAGTGGAAGTCGTGGCCCACCACCAGATGGACGGCGCCGTGGTCCCGGAGGAGGTAGTCGGTGATAAACTGCCGCCAGGGGGTGGTCATCATGGCCTGGTCGTAGTGGGCGATGAGGACCTCCCGGATGCCGTAAAGCCGCCCCATAAGC
>CATKDV010000030.1:0-1883 GCA_949746985.1 uncultured Eubacteriales bacterium
GGCAAGACCGTGGCCGCCGCCGACTGCCTGGTCCCCGGCATCGGGGAGATCATCGGCGGCTCCCAGCGCGAGGAGCGTCTGGAGCTGCTGGAGGCCCGGATCAAGGAGCTGGGTATGCGTCCCGAAGACTACTGGTGGTACTGCGACCTGCGCCGCTACGGCTCCTGCCGCCACGCCGGCTTCGGCCTGGGCTTCGAGCGGATGGTCATGTACCTCACGGGTGTGAGCAACATCCGGGATGTAGAGCTCCATCCCCGGACTGTAGGCAACGCGGAGTTCTAAGACAAAGGGACGGCTGAATATTCAGCCGTCCCTTTTTGCTGCCCCTACTCTTTATAATCCCAGCCAGCTCTTCAGCTCCAATAGATCCGGGGCCACATGGACACAGGGATAGGCCCCAAAATCCTCCGCCGGGGTGGTGCCGTTCAGTACCGCGGCAAAGTCCACGCCCCCATTTTGGGCCGTGGCGGCGTCGATGGTGGTGTCCCCGCAGTAGAGGACCTCCCCCCTGTCCGCTCCCACCGCCTCAATGGCCCGGTTCAGCCCCTCCGGGTCAGGCTTGGGGCTTTTCACCATCTCCCCGCCGATGGTGAAATCCATCAGCTCCAGAAGCTCATACCGCCCCAGAATATCCCGCAGGGTGGTCGCCCGCTTGCTGGTGACCACTCCCAGCTTGATCCCCCTGTCATGGAGCGCGTGAAGCAGCTCCTCCGCGCCGGGAAACAGCTTGGTGAGCTGGGCCTGACGGCCCTCCACCTGCTCCTGGAACCATCCCCGGAACTCTTTCCGCTTGGCCTGATCCGCCTCCCCTGTGATCATGGTAAAGCCGTCCTCCAGAATGTAGCCCACCGTGCGGCGGACCGCCTCCAGATCCGGCTTCGGGTAGCCCATCTTTTCAAAGCCGTGGCAGTATCCCTCGTAAATGGAGGCGGTGGCGTCCCCCAGCGTATAGTCGAAATCAAACAGTACTGCCTTGTATTTCATCCTGATCCCTCCCAAAATTTTGCTTATTCTACCATTCCCCCGTCCCTCTGTCAAGCCTTGTCAGACCGGCCCGTCCTCCACCAGAAATCGCTTGGCCCCGTAACGCAGACACCGCCGCAGCTTGTCCTCCCCCCGCTTGATGGTCCGGGATACGGTGGACTTATCCACCCCCATCCGCTCCCCGATCTCACACATATTCAGACCCTCCCCGTAATAGAGCAGGAGATAGTTTCTCTGTTTTTCCGTAATATCCTCGTGAAGGGCCCGCCACAGGGCCAGCTTCACCTGGGTCAGCTCCCGGGTGTTGGTGTTCTGCTCGGAGATCATCCGGGCATACCGGGCCATATCAGCGGCATAAATACCGCCCCGCCTATACCTTGCGTTGCTCACGTCTCCCTGTACCCTCCCTCTCGTTCAGATGCAATACCGCCCACTGCGGTGGTAGCTTTTGTCGTAATACCGCTCGCAGATCACCGCTATATCCCGCACATCCCGTCGCATAGCCTCCAAAAGCCGCAGCCGCTCAGCCTTTGCAATGGCCTCCGCCTCGGTCCGGGCGGGCAGTTCCTCCACAAGCTGGATGCGGTGGCGAAAAACATCCGCCGTATCCCTGTAGCTCTTTGCCATCTGTGTCAATGTCATTTCCACCCCTCCTTCTTCTCCCCCAAAGCGCCTTTGCCTCTGGGAACGGATGTCCCGTTTTTTTGATTCGTCCTCTATGCTCCAATTTTGCAACTTTTCCTTGACAACCTCCTGTACATCTGTTAGAATAATTTCTGCTGTTGGATAGCCATTCCGCATGCTGGTTTAGCTCAGTTGGTAGAGCAGCTGATTTGTAATCAGCAGGTCGGGGGTTCAAGTCCGTCAACCAGCTCCAACGGAGGAGTTCCAGAGTGGCC
>CATKDV010000031.1:0-2010 GCA_949746985.1 uncultured Eubacteriales bacterium
CGGCGGGCTCAACTGGGGCAGCATCGGCATTTTCGGCTTTGATATCGTGGCGTTTCTGTTTGGGGGCGCCAACAGCGCCCTGAGCCGGGTGGTCTACACTCTGGTGGGGCTGGGCGCCATCTGGTGCATCTCCCTGCTGTTCCGGGAGAGCGATCCTGTGGAGGATCGGAGTTAAAAGAAGGACCGCCATCCATCGTTTGATGGACGGCGGTCCTTTTTCTCAGATCACTTGGTGGTTTTTCCACTTTCCCCGGAGGAAACGGATCAGGAACACTGCCGCCCGGGCCACCCAGTCAAAGAACATCCCAAACCATACGCCCAGCAGGCCCATATTCATCCCCCAGGGCGCGCCCAGCAGGTAGCTGAAACCGATCCGGCAGATCCACATGGTCAGCATAGACACGGTCATGGTAAACTTTGCGTCTCCCGCCGCCCGGAGGGCGTTGGGCAAAGTAAAGGCCATCGGCCAGAAGATGGCGCCAAAAACAGCATGCCACCGAAGGATCTCCACCGCCATCGCCGCCGTGGCTGAGGACAGGTTGAACAGCGGCACCAGGTAGGGAGAACCAAAATACAGCAGCAGGGACATAAAGCCGATGGAGGCATAGGATACCTTCATCAGCTTTTTGGTATACCCCACCGCCTGTTCATGGTCCTCCGCCCCCATACACTGGCCCACCACCGTCACCATTGCAAGGCCGGTCCCCTGCCCCGGCACGTTGACCACCCCGGCAATGGAGCTTCCAATGGCGTTGGCCGCCACCGCCGAGCCTTTCACCGCCAAGTTGGCCCCTACGTCAAAGGAGGTGATGAGGTTCAGCACCAGCAGCTTGCCCACCTGGAACATCCCATTTTCAATGCCCGTGGGAATGCCGATTCCCAAAATGGTCTTGATCATGTCCCACCGGAGCCGGGGACGCAACAGGTCGGAGACATACACCTCATGGGTAGGCCGGGTGATCATCACGGCGATAATGGCCGCCGCGGCAATGCGGGAGACCAGCGTCCCCACCCCCGCTCCCGCCGCCCCCATATCAAAGCCGTAAATGAGGATGGCGTTCACGGTGATATTGATGATATTGACGATCAGGGAGTTGAACATGGACACCTTGCTGTTGCCCATAGCCCGGAACAGGGCCGCTCCCGCATTATAAATGGCGATGAAGGGATAGGCCGCCGCCGTCAGAAGAAAATAGACAAGGGCCGGGGTCATGATCTCTTGAGAGATCTCTCCGAACAGCAGGCGCAGAATATGCTCCCGGAACAAAAGCGCCACCCCCATAAGCGCCGCGCCCACCAGCAAAGCCACATACAAAAGCTGTTTGGCCGCCACCCGGGCGTTCTCCCCGTCCCGGCGGCCCAGATATTGGGACACCACCACCGCCCCGCCGGTGGAGAGGGCGGAAAAGATATTGATGATAAGGATATTGATATTGTCCACCAGGGACACGCCGGAGACCACCGCCTCCCCGGCGGAGGTGACCATCATGGTGTCTGCCATACCCACGGTCATCAGCAGGAACTGCTCGATGACCAAGGGGATCATCAGCCGGGCCAGGGCCCGGTTGGTAAACAAGGGGGAAGGTTTTTGCTTCTGGGCTGTGGATTCCAATTGAAACACCTCGCGCTGCATCTTTTCAGCGGTCCATTGTAGCACGGTTTTCCCCCGCTGGGAACCGTGTTTTTGTACGAAAAAAAGAGCTTCTTATCAAAACCTTTTGCCGCCTAAGCTCCAGAGGGAAACACCATATCATCTCCTCTCTCCTCTTGACACCCTTTTTTCCCCGTGATAATATACTAATGACAGGAAATCATGCGCTGAGAACGGAAAAAGTAGCGTTCGGGACCCCCAACAGAAAGAGCCCGCCAACGGCTGAGAGCGGACTCAGGGAAGGACCGGATGTGAATTGCGTCCGGGAGCGCGGAGGGTAATGCCTCCCGGTTCGGCCCCGTTAACGGCCTTTGAGTGAAAACGAGAGTGGAACCGCGTAACTACGCCTCTCATGCCTA
>CATKDV010000032.1:0-2043 GCA_949746985.1 uncultured Eubacteriales bacterium
TATCCGCGTGGAAGTCTGCTCCAAGTGTCACCCCTTCTTCACCGGCAAGCAGAAGATGGTGGACACCGGCGGACGGGTCAGCCGCTTCAACAAGAAGTTCGGCTTCGACAAATAAGAAGTGGGAAAAGAAGGGCCTGTGCCGGGTACGGCATAGGCCCTTTTGCATAGAATAGATGGAAAACCCCATAAAGGAGGAGCCGTTTATGAAAAAGATCGCCATCCAGGACCTGAACATCAACCTGCCCCAGATGCTGGAAAAGCGCTGGGCGCTGCTCACTGCGGCGGACGGGGAGGGGTGCAACCCCATGACCGTGAGCTGGGGAGGGATGGGGCAGCTTTGGAACCTCCCGGTGGTCACCGTCTACGTCCGGCCCCAGCGGTATACCAAGCCCCTGATGGATGCGGAACAGTATTTCTCCTTGACATTCCTGCCGGAGGAAAAGCACGATGTTTTGGCCCTTTGTGGGGCAAAGAGCGGCAGAGACATAGATAAAGTAAAGGAAACCGGCTTGACGGTTATGGGCGATGAGAAGGCCCCCTATTTTGCCGAGGGAGAGCTGACCTTCATTTGCCGGAAGGTCTATGAGCAGGACATGGCGGGGGAGTGCTTTACGGACCCCGCTGTGGACGCGAAAAATTATCCGGGGAAGGACTACCACCGGATGTATGTGGGCGAGATCGTGGCGGTGCTGGAGAAGTAAAACAGGTTCTATGGAGGTACTATGTTCGATAAAACCTTTGATGAGCAAAAGATCAACCGGGCGGTGCTGGCGGGGCTGAATTCCCCCGTTTTGGGCCGGGAGCAGAACGCCACCGAGGAATCTCTGGAGGAGCTGGAAGCCCTTTTAGAGACGGCGGGGGGCGTCTGCGTGGGCACCATCCTGCAAAATAAGAACACCCCTGACCCCCGCACCTTTCTGGGGGAGGGGAAGGTGGAGGAGCTGAAGGGGCTTTGCGAGGCCGGGGAGGCCGACCTGGTAGTCTTTGACAACGACCTTTCCCCCTCCCAGCAGCGGGTGCTCACCGAGACTCTGGGGGTCCAGGTGCTGGACCGGTCGGCCCTCATTCTGGATATCTTTGCCCAGCGGGCAAGGACCAGCGAGGGCCGCTTACAGGTGGAATTAGCCCAGTATAAATATCTGCTGCCCCGGCTGACCAGCATGTGGAAGCACCTGGAACGGCAGGAGGGAGCCATCGGGACCCGTGGCCCCGGCGAGACCCAGTTGGAGACCGACCGGCGGCTCATCCGCAAGAAGATCACCAAGCTGGAGGAGGAGCTGAAGGAGGTCCGGCGCATCCGGGCCACCCAGCGGGCCCGGCGGGAGAAGAACGAGGTGCCGGTGGTGGCCATCGTGGGCTACACCAACGCGGGGAAGTCCACCCTCCTCAACCACTTGACGGGGGCGGGGATCCCCGCCAATGACCGGCTCTTTGACACCCTGGACACCACCACCCGGACCCTGGAGCTGTCCGACACCTGCTCGGTGCTCATCTCGGACACGGTGGGCTTTATCTCCAAGCTGCCCCACCATCTGGTGGAGGCCTTCAAGGCCACCCTGGAGGAGCTGGAGTACGCCGACCTGCTCCTCCATGTCATCGACGTGTCCGACCCCCTGTGGCAGGAGCAGGCCCAAGTGGTGGAGCGGCTCATCACTGAGCTGAAGGCCGACGGCACCCCCCGGATCGACGTGTTCAACAAATGTGACCGTTTAGAGGGGGATATCCTGCCCCATGGGGAGGATATCGTGACCCTGTCGGCCAAAACGGGGGAGGGAGTTCCCCTCCTGCTGGACAAGCTGAGGAAGCGGCTGGACAAGGGCACGGTGCGGGTAAAGTTGGCCCTGCCCTACGGCCAGGGGGGCCTGGTGGACATGCTCTACCGGGAGGCTAAGGTGGAGAAGGTGGAGTACGGCGAGAGCATCGAGGTGGAGGCCCTCTGTCCCCCCAAGGCCCTGGGCCGGGTGAGGGAGTATGTCACCGAGGGCTGGAAGCCGGAGAAGGAGTTTTGGGAGGATTAAAGGAGCCGCAGAAGCTGGAGGCCGA
>CATKDV010000033.1:0-1691 GCA_949746985.1 uncultured Eubacteriales bacterium
CGGACGAACCGGGACTGGGAGGACAGGTCCCCGGGCAGGCCCAGGGCCCCCATGCCGCGGCTGTAAGTCCGCAGGTCCAGCTTGTCGGAAAAGTGATTGCTGGGGGCCCTGGGGGAGATGGCCATGAAGTTGTTCAGGGCAAAGAGCTGGTCGGGGAAGGGGGGATTGTTAGTCATGACCCCCACGGGATTGTCATAGACCATGACCCCCGCCCGGACCGACTCCACCACGATGGCCTCCTCCCGGTCGGCGATCATCCAGTGGAGCTGAGCGGGGGGGAGGTCCTTCCGAAAAGCCTCGGGGGTCAGGTTGATCCGCTCCAGCAGCCGCCGGGCCTCCTTTACCGAGGCGCATTGGGCCAGCACCCAGGGAATAAACTCAAAGCTGGCGATGTTGTCCTTGCCAGGGAGGGAGTCGTGGTAGACCGCGTTATCCACAAAATTGAGCCCCGCCATGCACAGCCCCCTCTCGTTCATCCCGTCGTAGAAGAGGGGGATGCCGTCCTCCAGGTGGGCGATGCCGATGATGGCGTAGTGCCGGAACAGGGGATCGGCCTGCCGGAAAAGAAAGGGGTAACGCCGGGGGGTCACCGCCAGCTCTTCCCCATAGGAAAAATCATAGTCCAAAGTCCGTCCGAAATAGAAATCCTTGGTAAGGTAAGTCGCCGCTGTACACATCAGTCATTCCTCCTTTACCGCTATGTTGACTAAACCATCCCTATTTTATGCCGAAGGAGGAAAAACAGAGAGCGGCGGAAGCAAAAGCCTCCGCCGCTCTCTGTTATCGAAATTGTCGAAGCTCCGGATCATACTGAAATCCGGCCTGCTCCAGTTTGGAGGCCACCTCGGCCACCGGAACCCCGGCATCGTCACAGAGGGCCTCCAGAGAGGAGAAATTGTCCCGGAGCTGGGTGTTCACATAGCTGAGAAGAATGAAAGGGTCCTGGGGAAGGGTCATTTTCCCACCTTCTCCGCCACGAAGTCGTCCACAGTGGCCAGAGCGTCATCCAGCTTGAGGACGTCGCTGCCGCCGCCCATGGCGGAATCGGGCTTGCCGCCGCCCTTGCCGCCGCAGAGGGCGGTGACCGATTTGATAATATCTCCGGCTTTTACGCCCTTTTCGATGGCCTCCTTGCCGCAGACCGCCAGGAAGGTGATCTTGCCCTCGTTGACGGAGGAGAGAACGGCCACCACCTTGGGGTCCTTGTCCCGAAGGAAATCACCCATCTTCCGCAGCCGGTCGGCGTCGGCGTTGGGCAGGGTAGCGGTGAGGACCTTCAGGCCCCCCACATCCTTGGCGCCCATAAGGAAGTTGTTGACTTCTCCAAGAGCCTCCTTGGATTTGAAGGCCTCCACTGTATGGCGAAGCTCCCGCAGCTCCTCCAGCTGCTGCTCAATGCGGGTGTCCAGTTCGCCGGGCTTCACCTTCATCAGCTGGGCGGCGTGGAAGAGAAGCTCCCGGTTCCGGTCGATGTCGGCCAGGGTCAGCTTACCTACGGTAGCCTCGATCCGGCGGACGCCGGAGGCCACGGAAGCCTCGGACTTGATGCGGAAGGAGCCGGCCTTGGCGGTGTTGTCCAGGTGGGTGCCGCCACAGAACTCCACGGAGTAGCCCTGGCCCATGTCCACCACCCGGACGGTGTCGCCGTACTTCTCGCCGAAGAGGGCGATAGCGCCCCGCTGCTTGGCCTC
>CATKDV010000034.1:0-2045 GCA_949746985.1 uncultured Eubacteriales bacterium
CAGCTATTTCTACTCCACCATGCAGTTCGATCCCACCGAGGTTGCCAACAACCTGAAGAAGAACGGCGGCTTTGTGCCCGGCTTCCGGCCCGGCAAGCCCACCGCTGACTTCATCCGGCGGGTGCTGAACAAGATCACCTTCTTTGGCGCCATGTTCCTGTCTGTTATCGCTATCGCTCCCATCATTACGGGCAATGTGATCGGACAGTCCAGCTTGGCCATCGGCGGCACCTCCATCATCATCGTGGTGGGCGTGGCCCTGGAGACCAGCAAGGCTCTGGAGGCACAGCTCATGATGCGCCACTACAAGGGCTTCCTGGAGTAAGTGGAGGCGGACCATGAAACTGATTTTTTTGGGCCCTCCGGGCGCCGGAAAAGGCACCCAAGCCGCCCTTATCAGTGAAAAACTGGGCATTCCAGCCATCTCTACCGGAGATATGCTTCGCTCCGCCGTCAAAGCGGGGACAGAGGTGGGGAAAAAGGCCAAAGCCCTTATCGATGCGGGAAAGCTGGTCCCTGACGATGTGATCATTCCCATTGTGGCGGAGCGGGTGGCACAGCCGGATTGCTCCAGGGGCTATATTCTGGACGGGGTGCCCCGCACCCTGGCCCAGGCCCAGGCTCTGGAGAAAGCGGACATCCACTTTGACCATGTGATCTCCATTGAGGTCCCGGACGATGAGGTGACTCACCGGATCATGGGCCGCCGGGTATGTCTGGACTGCGGCGCCACCTATCATGTGGTGGTCCAGCCCCCCGTAAAGGAGGGGATCTGTGACCGCTGCGGAAGCGAGCTGGTCCACAGGAAGGACGACACGGAGGAGACCATACGGGGTCGACTGGCAGTCTACCACAGGGAGACCGAACCGCTGAAGGAGTTTTACGCCCAGCGGGGCCTGCTCCGTCTGGTGGAAAGTACCGGTACGATCGAGAGTGTGGATCAGGCCATTCTGGCCGTCCTGGGGGTTTGAGATATGGAAATGATCTCCATTAAATCTCCCAGTGAGATCGAGAAAATGCGTGCCGCCGGACGGATCACCGCCCAAGCGCGCAAGCTGGCCGGCTCGCTGGTGCGTCCAGGGATCACCACCGGAGAGATCGACCGGGAGGTACGAAAGTTCATCGAAAGCCACGGCGCTAAGCCGTCTTTTCTGGGGTACGGCGGGTTTCCCGCCTCCACCTGTATCTCTGTGAATGAAGTGGTCATCCACGGGATCCCCGGTTCCCGGAAGCTGAAGGAGGGCGACATCGTCAGCGTTGATGTGGGCGCGTTTCTCAATGGTTTCCACGGGGATTGCGCCGCTACCTTCTTCTGTGGAGAGGTCTCAGCTGAGGCCAAAAGGCTGGTGGAAGTGACCCGACAGAGCTTCTTTGAAGGGATCAAACAGGCCCGGGTAGGTTGCCGCGTCTCTGATGTGGGCCATGCGGTCCAGCAGTATGTGGAGAGCTTTGGCTATGGTGTGGTCCGGGACTTTGTGGGCCACGGCGTTGGCAGTAAGATGCACGAGGCCCCGGAGGTGCCCAACTATGGTGCAGCGGGGCACGGGGCACGGTTCCAGCCCGGTATGGTCATTGCGGTAGAGCCCATGGTGTGTGCAGGGGACTGGCAGGTACGGGTCCTTCCTGACAGGTGGACCACCGTGTCCGCCGACGGCAGTCTCGCCGCCCACTATGAGAACACCGTCCTTATCACCGACGGGGAGCCTGAGCTCCTGACGGTGGACGAGAACGGAGAGCCGGCCTGATGTACGACTACAGAGGCTGGATCGTCCGGGCCACTGCAGGACGGGATAAGGATGGTATCTTTTGCGTAGTTGGCATGGATGAGGAGCAGGGACGTCTGCTTTTGGCGGATGGGAAGCGCCGCAAAGCGGGGAAGCCCAAAAGCAAAAAGCTGAGCCATGTAACTGCCCTGGCCGACCATCTGCACATATACGACCATCCCACCATCGAAAAGCTGAAGCAGGGCCAGGCCCTGACGGACAAAGAGCTGCGGAGGGCCTTAGCCGCTTTCCGAGCCAAGGAGGTTTGACGCTTTGGCAAAA
>CATKDV010000035.1:0-2060 GCA_949746985.1 uncultured Eubacteriales bacterium
CATTCACGCCTTCGGAGTCCTGAAAAAGGCCGCCGCCATGGCGAACCTGCGGCTGGGAGTCCTGGATGAGGAACGCTCCAGGTTCATCATCGCCGCCTGCGACGAGGTGATCGCCGGCAAACTGGACCGCCACTTCCCCCTCTCCGTGTGGCAGACGGGCTCCGGGACCCAGAGCAATATGAATGTCAACGAGGTGGTGGCCCACCGGGGCAACGAGCTGGCCGGCAAGGACCTGCTCCACCCCAACGACCACGTAAATATGTCCCAGTCCTCCAACGACGCCTTCCCCACCGCCATGCACATCGCCGCGGTGCTGGAGCTGAAAGGCCGCCTTTTCCCTGCCCTGGACCGGCTCGCCGCCACCCTTCGGCGGCTGGAGGAGGAGAACAAAGACGTGGTGAAATCAGGGCGCACCCATCTCCAGGATGCGGTCCCCATCACCCTGGGCCAGGAGATCAGCGGCTGGCGATCCTCGCTGGAACAGGCCAAGGCTATGCTGGAGGCCGCGCTTTCCAGCCTTAGCACCCTGGCCCTGGGCGGCACCGCCGTGGGGACCGGGCTCAACGCCCCCAAGGGCTTTGGGGAGGAGGCCGCCAAGGCGGTGACCGAGCTGACCGGCCGCCCCTTTCTCTCCGCCCCCAACAAGTTTCACGCCCTCTCCAGCAAGGATGAGCTGGTCTTTGCCCACGGGGCCCTCAAGGCTTTGGCGGGGGACCTGATGAAGATGGCAAACGACGTGCGCTGGCTCGCCAGCGGGCCACGGTGCGGTCTGGGGGAGATCCGCATCCCCGCCAACGAACCCGGATCCTCCATCATGCCCGGCAAGGTGAACCCCACCCAGTGCGAGGCGGTGACCATGGTGGCGGTCCAGGTCATGGGGAACGACGCCGCCATCGGATTTGCCGCCAGCCAGGGCAATTTTGAGCTCAATGTATTCATGCCCGTCATCATCTATGATTTTCTTCAGTCGGTGGATCTGTTGGCCGACTGCATGGACTCCTTCAACACCCATTGCGCCGCCGGTATTGCGGCCAACCGGGACCGGTGCCGGGAAAACCTTCACGGCTCCCTGATGCTGGTCACCGCCCTCAGCCCCCATATCGGCTATGAGAAGGCCGCCAAGGTGGCCCAATTGGCCTATGAGAGTTCCCTCTCTCTGCGGGATGCCTGTCTGAAGCTGGGCTTCCTCACCGGAGAGCAATTTGATGCGTTTTTCCGTCCGGAGGAGATGGTCTGACCCTCCCGTCCATTCAATTTTCAACAAAAGGAGACATACCCATGGATCACGGTCAAGAATCCCTGAAATTACATTACGAGCTGCGGGGCAAGCTGGAGATCACCCCCCGGGCGGCGGTGGACTCCAAGGAGGCTTTGAGTCTGGCCTATACCCCCGGCGTAGCCACTCCCTGTCTGGAGATCCAAAAGGACGTGAGCAAGTCCTTTGAGCTGACCCGCCGCTGGAACACGGTGGCCGTGGTCACCGACGGCACCGCCGTCCTGGGCCTGGGGGACATTGGACCCGAGGCGGGAATGCCCGTCATGGAGGGCAAATGCGTCCTGTTCAAGGCCTTCGGCGGCGTGGACGCCATCCCCCTGTGCGTCCGCAGCAAGGAGGTGGACGAGATCGTCAATACCGTCCGCCTTCTGGCCGGCTCTTTTGGCGGTGTGAATCTGGAGGACATCTCCGCCCCCCGGTGCTTCGAGATCGAGAAGCGGCTCAAGGAGTGCTGCGACATCCCCATCTTCCACGACGACCAGCACGGCACCGCGGTCATTACTCTGGCGGGGATCATCAACGCCCTGAAGCTGGTGGGCAAGAAGCTGGAGGAGGTGAAGATCGTCACCTCCGGCGCCGGGGCCGCCGGGATCGCCATCATCAAGCTGCTCATGTCCATGGGTTTGAAGAATGTCATTATGACTGACCGTCAGGGCGCCATCTACCAAGGCCGGGAAGGCTTGAACCCCATCAAGGAGGAGATGGCGAAGATCACCAACTTCAACCGGGAAAAAGGCTCTCTGGCCGAAGTGATCCGAAACGCCGACGTGTTCATCGGAGTCTC
>CATKDV010000036.1:0-2138 GCA_949746985.1 uncultured Eubacteriales bacterium
GGCCCCCATCCTGGTGGAGCAGATCTTCGACATCATCAAGGAGCTCCACAAGGCGGGCACCACCATCCTCCTGGTGGAGCAAAACGCCCAGATGGCCCTTTCGGTGGCCGACCGGGGCTACGTCCTGGAGACGGGCAAGATCGTCACCAGCGGCTCCGGCAAGGAGCTTCTCAACGACGAGAGCGTGAAGAAAGCCTACCTGGGCGGCTAAAAAGAGAAAAAAAGGCGGCGCCGTATGGAAAGTACGGCGCCGCCTTTTTTTGCCCTCCGCCAGGGAATTGAGCCGGAGAAAAAACATGGACAGATAGAGGGGGAGAAGAGGAAGAAATATTGTGAAATTTTTCACTTGCAAGAGGGATAAGAAAGTGTTAAAATGTAAACAATCTGATGGAGAGATTCCGTGCTTCCCCCGGGGTCCCGGCCTTCAGTACATCTGAATGGAGGCAATCACAATGGCACGTTTTACACTTCCCCGTGACCTGTACCATGGCAAGGGCGCCCTGGAGGCCCTGAAAACCTTTGAAGGCAAGCGCGCGATCATCTGCGTAGGCGGCGGATCCATGAAGAAGTTCGGTTTTCTGGACCGGGCGGTGGGCTATCTGAAGGAGGCCGGCATGGAGGTGGAGCTCTTTGAAGGCATCGAGCCCGACCCCTCCGTGGAGACGGTGATGAAGGGCGCCGAGGTCATGCAGCGGTTCCAGCCCGACTGGATCGTGGCCATGGGCGGCGGCTCCCCCATCGACGCGGCCAAGGCCATGTGGATCAAGTACGAGTACCCCGATATCACCTTTGAGGAGATGTGCAAGGTCTTCGGCATCCCCGCCCTGCGGAAAAAGGCCCGTTTCTGCGCCATCTCCTCCACCTCCGGCACCGCCACCGAGGTCACCGCCTTCTCCATCATCACCGACTACCACAAGGGCATCAAGTACCCCATCGCCGACTTTGAGATCACCCCCGACGTGGCCATCGTGGACCCCGACCTGGCCGAGACCATGCCGAAGAAGCTGGTGGCCCACACCGGCATGGACGCCATGACCCACGCCGTGGAGGCCTATGTGTCCACCGCCAACTGCGACTATACCGACCCCCTGGCCCTCCACGCCATCAAGATGATCCAGCGGGACCTGGTGGACTCCTACAACGGCGACATGGCCAAGCGGGACAGCATGCATAACGCCCAGTGTCTGGCGGGCATGGCCTTCTCCAACGCCCTTCTGGGCATCGTCCACTCCATGGCCCACAAGACCGGCGCCGCCTTCGCCGACTACGGCGCCCACATCATCCACGGCGCGGCCAACGCCATGTACCTGCCCAAGGTCATCGCCTTCAACGCCAAGGACCCCACCGCCCGAAAGCGCTACGGCGAGATCGCCGACTTCATGGGCCTGGGCGGCGGGAGCGACGAGGAGAAGGTCAAGCTCCTCATCACCTACCTCCGCAAGATGAACGACGACCTGAATATCCCCCACTGCATCGGTAAGTACGGCCCCGACAGCTACCCCTGCGACCAGGGCTTCGTCCCTGAGAAGGTGTTCCTGGAGCGGCTCCACGACATCGCCGTCAACGCCCTGGGCGACGCCTGTACCGGCTCCAACCCCCGCCAGCCCAGCGTGGAGGAGATGGAAAAACTGCTCAAGTGCTGCTACTACGATACCGAGGTGGATTTCTGATCCCCTACCATAACAGAGAGTCCGGCCGCGGAAGCCCTTCCGCGGCCGGACTCTTTCCATTCTCCTCAGCCCGCCTCCCGCGCCAGCACATGGACCCGGAATTGCGCCGTGACGGAAAGCTTCTCCAGCGCCCCCAGCCGCTCCGCTCCGGCCTTGGGCGTTTTCCAGTAATAGGGGGTCATGCAAAATAGATCCTGGATGGCCTGCCGGTCCGGCAGGGTAAACCGGGTCTCCACCGGGACAATCTCCAGATAGCGGAACCCGTCATACTCCTCCCGCTTTTCCTCGTTCTCATAGGGCCTGTCATACAAAACCTCTTTCAGCTCCCACAAATGCCGGGCCCCGGGCACAACATAGAGGAATATCCCGCCCGGTTTCAACACTCTGTAAAACTCCTCCACCCCCAAAGGGGAAAAGCAGTCGGTCAAAATATCCACCGACCCATCCCCCAAAGGCAGATGATACACC
>CATKDV010000037.1:0-2140 GCA_949746985.1 uncultured Eubacteriales bacterium
CCACCGCCGCCCCGACGGGGACACGGTGGGCTGCGCCATAGCCCTGTGCAAGGCCCTGCGTCGGCTGGGCAAGACCGCTTATGTCCTCCCCAACCCCGACGCCACCGCCCTCTTTGACCCCTACTGGGGGGACGTTCTGGCCCCGGCGGATTTTCAGCCGGACACGGTGGTCAGCGCCGACGTCGCCAGCGAGAGCCTCTTCCCCCCCAATGCCGAGGCCTATAAGGGGAAGGTGGACCTCTGCCTGGACCACCACCCCTCCAACACCGGCTTTGCCCGGTATAACTGCGTGGAGGCGGACAAAGCCGCCTGCGGGGAGCTGATCTACCGGGTCATCACCCAATGGTCCCCCGTGGACCAGGAGACCGCCCTCCCCCTCTACCTGGCGGTGAGCACCGACACCGGCTGCTTCGTCTACTCCAACACCACCCCCCACACCCACCGGGTCGCGGCAGAGCTGATGGAGACGGGGATCGACTACGCCGCCGTCAACAAGCGGCACTTCCGCACCAAAAGCTACATCCGTCTGCGGCTGGAGAGCCGCATGGTGGAGACCATGGACCTCCACGACGGCGGAAAGACCGCCATCGCCGCCATCTCTCTTCAGGATATGGCCGACTTTGGAGCCACCGAGGAGGACGTGGAGGACATCGCCGCCGTGGTGGGCCAGCTGGAGGGGGTCCACACCGCCGTGACCATCCGGGAGCTGAAGAGCGGGGAGTGCAAGCTCTCCGTCCGTACCGCGGCCGACCTGGACGCCTCCCAGGTCTGCGCCCTTCTGGGGGGCGGCGGCCACGCCGCCGCGGCGGGCTGCTCGGTCATGGGCAGCGTGGCCCAGGCCAAGTCCGCCATTCTGAACGCCATCCGGCAGGTGCGGGACCATGGCTAACGGCATTCTTATCATCGACAAGCCCTCCGACTGGACCAGCATGGACGTCTGCGCCAAGCTCCGGGGGGTCTTTCACGAAAAGCGGATCGGCCACGGCGGCACCCTGGACCCCATGGCCACCGGGGTCCTCCCCGTCTTCGTGGGCCGGGCTACCCGGGCGGTGGAGTTCGCCGCCGAATCCGATAAGGAATATATCGCCGTTCTACAACTGGGTGTTATCACCAACACCCAGGATTCCACCGGCGAAATTATAGAGCAGCGCCCCGTCACCGCGGGCCGGGAGGAGCTTTCCGCCCTTCTGCCCCGGTTTACGGGACCTCTGGAGCAGATCCCCCCCATGTATTCCGCCATCAAGATCGGCGGCAAGAAGCTCTACGAGCTGGCCCGAAAGGGCCAGGAGGTGGATCGCCCGGCAAGGAAGATCACCATACACCACTTGGAATTGCTGGAGGAGGACCCGGGTCAACCGGACGCGTATTTTCTCCGTATCCGCTGTTCCAAGGGCACCTACATCCGCACCCTCTGCCACGACATAGGCCAAGCCCTGGGCTGCGGGGGCTGTATGTCCTCCCTTGTCCGCTCCATGGCCGGGGGCTTCCCTCTTTCGGATTCCCACCCCCTGGAGCAGGTCCTGTCCCACCCCGACCCCACCTCCCTCCTCCTCCCTGTGGACAAACTCTTCGCAGACCGTCCCTCCCTGCGCCTCAAGGCCCCGGGAGAGAAAAAGGTCCGTAATGGGGTTCCCCTTTCCACCCCCAAGCTGAAGGAGGGGGAATACCGGGTTTACGGGGAAACCGGGGACTTCCTGGCCCTCTCCCGGTGCAAAAACGGCAAACTGACCACCATCAAGAGCTTTTACGAAGTATAACTCCCGTCATTTCGAACCAGTCCGCGGACTGGTGACCGGCCAACCCTTGGCGGCTCTGCCGCTCACGGATGGGACGTGCCCTTTCCAGGCAGAGATCCGTCCCCCCATTCCCGGCCCGGGCCGGAACGAACCACATTTCCCGTAGGGCAGGGGCTTGCCCCCGCCGCACAAAAGAAGGAGACGTCTCAAGTGGAACCTACAAAGCGCGTCATCGCCCTGGGCTTCTTTGACGGAGTCCACATCGGCCACGGTGCCCTCCTCTCCCGCTGCGCCCAACGGGCCGCGGAGCTGAACGCCGTCCCCGCCGCCTTCACCTTCGACCTCCACCCCTCCGCCCTCATCCCGGGCAAGGAGCCGGTCCCCCTCCTCACCACCCCCGCCGA
>CATKDV010000038.1:0-2211 GCA_949746985.1 uncultured Eubacteriales bacterium
AAAGAATGGTCCCCCAGCTTCACCCACCTGAAATAGAGGAAATCAGGTCAGATAACATCCATCCCTCAATAGACCTCCCCTCACTCACACTTCCAAAAGAACACGCTATATGGCGGCAATTCCGTCCCCCCGCCAAAATCATGCCACTCCCCCGTCAGCAGATCCACCGCCCGTCCGCACCCCGCGTCAAAGTGCGCCCAGTACGGCTCCGAATCCGCGTTCACCGCCACCAATACCCGCTCATTCCCGCTCTGCCTCTGGAAAACCGTCTGCCTATTCGTCAGCACCAGTTCCTTAAAATCCCCCCAGCAAAGCCCCTCGCTCTCCCGGTGGGCCCTCGCCATAGCGGCAATGGTATCGGTAAGCCTGTTCCACTCCGGCTTCGCAAAGCAGGGCCGAAGCGCGCCGTCTCCCTGTCCCTTCTCCGCCCGGGCCCCCCACTCGCTTCCATAGTAGATACAGGGGATACCCGGCATCCCGAACAGAAGCCCGTATAGCAAAGGCAGATGGTTCTCATTCTGGAGAATACTGGCAGCCCGTGTCACATCATGGTTGTCGGCAAAGCACACCAAATGCTTGCCCTTGTAGAGCGTCCACTCCTCCGGCCCAAACTGCCGCTTCAGGCTGTGGACGATCTCAAACAGGTTCATAGAGTTGAGCGCGGACCACAGCCCCTTGTAGCACTCATAGTTGGTGCAGGAGTGGAGCATCTCCTCCCCCACCCAACGGTTGTAATCCCCATGGAGGGTCTCCCCCAGCAGGAAAAACTCCCTGCCCAATCCATTTGCAAGCCGCCGCAAGCTCCGAATGAAATCCGGCTCCAGCGAGTAGGCCACGTCCAGCCGCAGCCCGTCGATATCGAACTCCTCTACCCAGAATTTGACGGTGTCCAGCAGATAGTCCGCCACCGCCGGGTTCCGCAGGTTCAGCTTCACCAGCTCAAAATGCCCCTCCCACCCCTCGTACCAAAAACCGTCGTCATAGTTGGAATTCCCATCAAAGTTCAGGATAAACCAGTCCTTATAGGGGGAATCCCACCGTTTCTCCTGCACGTCCCGGAAGGCCCAGAACCCCCGGCCCACATGGTTGAACACCCCGTCCAGAATGACCCGGATCCCGTGGCTGTGGAAGGTCCTCACCAGCTCCTTCAGATCCCCCATGTCCCCCAGCCGGCAGTCCACCCTCCGGTAGTCCCGGGTGTCATAGCCGTGGCGGTCGCTTTCAAAGACAGGCCCCAGATAGAGGGCGTCGGCCCCCAGCTTCTGAATATGCTCCGCCCACTGCCCCACCTTGGACAGGCGGTGGGCCAATATGCCGTCGTTCTCCTCCGGGGCCCCGCAGAAGCCCAGGGGATAGATCTGATAAAAAACGCTTTTTTCCGCCCACATAATTACTCTCTCCTCGCTTGGGGTAATATCTTTTTCATTGTACCACAAAACCCTTCCCATGAAAAGAGAGGACGGGATACCCCGTCCTCTTTTTCCAATGCCTTTTTCAGTATCCCTCGCCCTGCTGGCCCTTGGCCAGCTTCACCAGCCGGGAGGTCCCCAGCCGGTCCGCCCCCAGGGCGATGAAGTCCTCCGCGTCCTGGAGGGAGGAGATGCCCCCCGCCGCCTTGATGCGGACGTTGGGCCCCACGTGTTCCTTAAAGAGCTTCACGTCCTCCCGGGTGGCTCCTCCCGTGGAAAACCCGGTGGAGGTCTTGATATAGTCGGCCCCCGCCTCGGTGACGATCTGGCACATTTTGATCTTCTCCTCGTCGGTCAGCAGGCAGGTCTCGATGATGACCTTCAGGATACGGCCCCGGCAGGCGGCCTTCACCTCCTGGATCTCCTCCAGCAGCCGGTCCCACCGCTTGTCCTTCACCCAGCCGATGTTGATGACCATGTCGATCTCATCAGCCCCGTGGCGCACGGCGTTCTCCGCCTCAAAGGCCTTGACGGCGGGGGTGGAGTAGCCGTTGGGGAAGCCGATGACCGTGCATATTTTCAGCCTGTCCCCCACATACTCGTTGGCCCGGCGCACATAGCAGGGCGGGATGCACACGCTGGCGCAGTGGTACCTCATGCCGTCGTCACAGATCTCCTTGATCTGCTCCCAGGTGCTCTCCTGCTTCAGCAGGGTGTGGTCACAGTGGGTCAAGATCTCCTTCAGTTCCATGTTTCTCTTCCTCCTTGTTTATTTTCAGCGGCGCTCCCGGATATTGGAGCG
>CATKDV010000039.1:0-2231 GCA_949746985.1 uncultured Eubacteriales bacterium
GGAGCTGAAGGCCCTCATTGCCAAGCTGGAGGAGTCAGCCGCCGCCATGGGCTGAGCTGTAATCATTTGAAAGCTTTTGTCATAATTTTGTTGTTGTGTCTTTGCAAAAGAGCGGATAGAATAGGAGAAGGAGAGAGGGATCGTCCGCCCGAAGGAGGGGCGTATCCATGAAAAAACGTCTCATATTCCTATCTTTTGCCGCTTTGACGCTTGTCCTGGCGGCCTGCGGTCGGCCAGCGGAGGAGGTAACGCCTTCTCCGGCGAACACTCCTGCTCCTGACCCTACGGTCATGGCGACCGCCACCGCCGCCCCGACTGTGACGGTCACTGCGATCCCTGCCGGGACCCCGACGCCCGAGCCTGCTCCGGTGGAGGTCACAGTACAGCCAACTCCGGCCCCAACGGTCGCTCCTACGCCTATAGTAGTTCCTGTGCCGTCCCCCACCCTTGCTCCGACTCCAGAGCCACCGCCCACCCTTCCTCCGGAGGAAGCCCCCCTCCCGGAGCCGGTTCCCTCTGAGGAGCCCGAGCATCCCAGTGACGAGATGGTGCTGGAGGCCTTCCGGGATGCGGAGGAAATATATAACTGGTGCTATTATACCGATTTCCCCAAAGACAGGGAGGACGTTCTGCTTCGCCCCAATGGGGAATATCACCGTGTCCTCCATCCGGAGCTGAACAGCGTTGACGAGCTGCGCTTCTATCTCAAGACCCTCTTTTCTGATGAGCTTGTAGACGCTTTGGTGGGGAGTGTGGAGTATCCCAAGTTTTTGGATGGGGAGAATGGGGGCCTTTACGTCTATGATATTGACGGGAGGCCGGACGACTATGGACCCAAAGAGCGGACCTCGTTATTGGTGATTTGGTCGGAGGAGGAGCCCGTGCGCTGTACAGTTCAGGTAGTGCAAAGGACAGGTTATCCAGAGGAGGAAGCGGAACAGACCTATGAATTTCCCTACCAGAAGGTAGGAGACAAATGGGTCTTTACTGATTTTGATCCTACGTTCTGACAAAAAATAACGTGCGGACAGGCTATAATCACGGTATACCAAATTTTGGTATACCGTGATTTTTTATGTCTGCGAAAGAGAGGGGAAGCATATGCCGGTAGATTGTTTAGAGGTAGGCCAGACCCTGACAGCCAAGATCGCCGGGGAGGTGGATCACCACGCCGCCAAGGATCTGATGATCCAGCTGGG
This sequence comes from uncultured Eubacteriales bacterium, assembly GCA_949746985.1. Lineage (GTDB taxonomy): Bacteria > Bacillota > Clostridia > Oscillospirales > Oscillospiraceae > Vermiculatibacterium. The sequence goes on from CATKDV010000039.1 coordinate 1,200, forward strand.
CCGGGAGATCGACACGGTCCTGCCCCAGGCCCTGGAGCTGGACCTGGGCGGAGTCAGCTTTATGGATTCCTCCGGGATCGCCGTGGTCCTGCGGACCTGGAAGCGGATGAAGGAGTTGGGGGGCGGTATGACCCTCCGCACCGTGCCGCCTCAGGCTGCCAAGGTGCTGAAAGCTGCCGGGGTGGACAAGCTCATACCCTTTATAGATTAAGGAGGAGTACATATGAAGCCGATCAACGAGGCCAAACTGACCTTTCTCAGCCGCAGCGCCAACGAGGGCTTTGCCCGGACGGCGGCGGCCTGCTTCGCCGCCCAACTGGATCCCACCCTGGATGAGGTCAACGACATCAAGACCGCTGTCAGCGAGGCGGTAACCAACTGTATCGTCCACGCATACCCGGATTCTCTGGGGACTGTGGTCATGCGCCTGAGGCTTTTTGAAGATAACACCCTGGAGATCGTTATCAAGGACTCTGGGGTGGGTATCCCGGATGTGGAGAAGGCCCGGAAGCCCCTCTACACCACCGGGGGCGCAGACCGCTCGGGGATGGGCTTCACCATTATGGAGAGCTTTATGGACGCGTTGAAGGTCCGCTCTGTACAGGGAAAGGGCACCACTGTGACCATGCGCCGCCGGGTATCCCGGCGGCTGGGCGGTTGAGCGGGGCCGCCCTGCCGTTGCTGGAGGCCGCCCGGGAGGGGGATAATGATGCCTGTGGCCGTCTGTTGGAGGAAAATTCCGGCCTCGTCTGGAGCGTGGTGCGCCGCTACTTTGGTAGGGGGGTGGACCCGGAAGATCTGTACCAGCTTGGCTGTCTGGGTTTTGTGAAGGCGGTGCGGGGCTTCGATCCCGCCTTCGGCTGTCAGTTTTCCACCTACGCCGTCCCCAAGATCGCCGGGGAGATCCGCCGGTTCCTTCGGGATGACGGGGCTGTGAAGGTGAGCCGGGGACTCCGGGAGCGGGGGGGAAGTATCCAGAAGGCCCGGGACAAGCTTCAGACGGATCTGGGGCGGGAGCCTACCCTCTCAGAA
>CATKDV010000040.1:0-2271 GCA_949746985.1 uncultured Eubacteriales bacterium
CACTTGGCAGGCCTACCTGGCTGAACCCAAGGACTCCATCGACGTGCTGTTTCTGGGCAGCTCATACGCCTACTGTGACTGGAACCCGGCTGTGATGTACGCCGAGAGCGGCCTTACCGGCTATGTCATGGGGGGCAGCGAGCAGGTCCCCGCCATCACCTACTGGTACTTAAAAGAGGCCCTCCGGACCCAAAGCCCCTCGGTGGTGGTGATGGAGGCTACCAGTCTGTTTTTTGACCGCTACCAGAACTACACCCAGATCAACCTGGGGTACATGCCCTGGGGGCTGAACCGGGTGAGGGCCATCCTGGAGTGCGCCGAACCGGAGAAAAAGCTGGGCCTATTCTGGGACCTCTATTTCTACCATGACCGCTGGAAGGAGCTGACTGCCGGCGATATCAAAAAGGCTGTTCTCCCCGCCGGGGCCGATCACTTGAAGGGCCATACCGCTGTAGACCAAGTCTTTGCCGAGACGGAGGGCGGACCTTTCCTGTCGGAGATGCGGCAGAGCGAGGAAGTGTACCAACAGAATATCCGGGATTTTGCCCGCATCGCCCAGCTCTGCGCGGAGGAGGGGATCGACCTCATTGTCACCATCAATCCTACATATAGCCAGTACACCCCCGCCGTCTATGACCGATTAAGGGCCGACGTGGAGCAAAACCCCGGCGTGAGGTTTGTCAACTGGTCAAACAGCTTTGCCGACATGGGCTTGGACCCCACAGTTCACCTCTATGACGGCGGTCACCTGAACCAAGACGGAGCCAAGATATTTTCGGCCTATACCGGCCAGTACCTCCGTTCCTTGGGCTACCAGCCCCGGGTCCAGACCAAAGAAAACCAAGCGGCGTGGCAGGCCGCAGCGGAAAGCTGGAAAATGGAATGAACCCCAAAAAGGCCGCCCCAAGGGCGGCCTTTTTTATGTACTCAAAGCCAATCCTCCACCACATCCTCCAAATGTACCGGCCCCACCTGATTGCGGACCAACAGCTCCATAAGCTGGTCGATGCGGGTGGCGCTGACGGTGATATGGGGCACCTCGGCCCGGTCCCCTGTGGAACGGTTGACCACCTGCGCTCCGTAGCTTTCGCAGGCAAAGGCTCCCACGTTCAGCTCGTCCACCAAGATGGCGTAGTCATAAGGGCCCGCCGCCTTTATGTCTGGATACAGTGAATACACGTCCAATTTTAATTCCCTCATCTTGTGGCTATCCTCCATTCCTATGTCCTATGACCACATTATATTGTGTTTTTTGAGTCTTGTATAGGAAAAAGTTTCGCCACTGTTTGACATGGAAAAGGAGTTATGTTGACAATTTCCTTTTATTGGTAAACCCAAATTGAAAAAGGAGGGCGGGAACGTCGAACTTTGTTGGAAGATTTTTGGTATTGCGGGGGCCGGTGGGGCTTTGGTAAGATAGAGGGGAAAGGGGGAGCTCCAAATGAGGCATACATACCGGGATCTGTCCCGCTTTGTTTTGACACGGGGTCTGATCCTCTGCGTTCTGCTGCTGGCAGGCACAGCGGCCCTGCTGGCCCGGGCGGGAGAGGGGGGAGCTATGGCGATCCGGTTCTACGAATATGCCGGGGTATTCCAGTTTGCGGCTCTTATGGCCTTTGCCAGCGGACTCATTGGAAGCTTGCTGATGGAGGACCTGCTGCGGTTTTATGGAGAATAGGGCGCAGCTTTCCCCGGAGCCGTCTGGTTGCGGACTTTGGGCAACATTTCCGCTTTTTCCGCCTTGGGTGGAAAGGGGATGTACAGTATGTCAAGCAATAAGACCCCTTGTTTCCAGCTTCACAGCTGGGAGCCGGGGGACAATTTTTTACTTTCCGAGATCAACGAGAATTTTGCTCTGCTGGACGGGGCCGTTGTGACGGGAAGCTATGTGGGGGACGAGAAGGCAGAGCGGGCCGTAGAGCTGGGATTCCGGCCCACAGTGGTGTTGCTGTGCGACCAGAGCGGACGAATGGGTTACTTTGCCAACTATAACGCCACCAGCGGCGGCCTGTTTTTTCCCGGCTGCCCCATCAATGGCACCAGTAACGGGCTGGCGGCGGAGATCACAGGGAGCGGCTTCCGGGTGTGCCATGGAGGCTGGAATCAGGTCAATGCCAAGAGTACACGGTATCATTATCTGGCGTTGCGGTGAGAAAAGATAGAAATCAGACCCCGGACAAATGTCCGGGGTCTGATTTCTTCTGTTACTGTATAAAACAGTCAGAGATCAATAGGTGAAGCTGCCAGAGCCGCCCTCGATGGCGGTGGTGC
>CATKDV010000041.1:0-2301 GCA_949746985.1 uncultured Eubacteriales bacterium
GTTACAAAGGGCGATGGCGATGTTGGTCATGGGTCCGACCACCAGCAGCTCCAGCTCCCCCTTGCACTCCACCGCCGTCTCATAGATGAGCTGGTCGGCCACCCGGGGGTCAAACTGGGTGCGGGAGGCGGTGGGCAGCTCAATGGTGCCCAAGCCCGTCTTACCGTGGGTGTCGGGAGCGCCCTCCGTGTCCAGCACTCCGCCCAGCAGGGGCCGGACGGCGCCGTGGGCCACAGGGATGCTCTTGCCCAGGTATTCCACCAGATTCAGATTGTTCTGGCTGGTGTACTTCTCCGCCACGTTGCCGTTGACTGAAGTGATAGCCTTTACATCGATCTGGGGGCTGTAAAGGGCAGCCAGAATGGCGATGGCGTCATCGGTGCCCGTATCGCAGTCGATGAGAAAGGGTCTCTTGTTCATATTGATTTGCTCCTCTTTTTGGATAATTTCCCATAGGGTGGTATTCTGACGCCGCCCACTATTTTTCTGCCCTACTGTTGGAAATAGTGTCCACCAGCCACTTGCGGAACATGGGAACATCAATTTCCAACGCCACCGAGGCATTGGGCTTCCTTCCCAGCTGGCCGTGCAGGTCCACAAAGGTGTGCCCGGTGGTATAAATCCCGGCACATTCCACAGCTATGTATGCGGCCTTGCAGGTCAGGCACTCCGGGCACAGGGCCGCTCCCAGAGCCAGCGCGTCGTGCATCATAAGGTCCTCGCCGCCCCTATCCCGCCGCTCTGCCATAAAATCCAGCAGGTCGGCGGCCAGAGCGCAGACTTTGGTATCCATGCCGCGCAGCTGGGCGATGTCCTCCTCGGTCATGATGGCCTTTTCGGTTACGTCCAGCCCTACCATGGTCATGGGAACGCCGCTCTGGATCACGATCTGGGCCGCCAGGGCATCGGCCCAGATATTGGCCTCTGCCGTGGGGAGCACATTGCCGCCCTGGTAAGCACCGCCCATAAACCAGATGTGCTTGATAAGCCCCGCCAGATCCCCGTGGTTACACAGGGCGATGGCCACATTGGTCATGGGTCCGGTCACCAGCAGCTCCAGCTCCCCTTTGCACTCCACCGCTATCTCATAGATGAGCTGGCCGGCCACCCGGGAGTCAAACCGGCGGGTGGCCGTGGGCAGCACGATGGTGCCTAAGCCCGTCTCCCCGTGGATGTCGAGCTCTTCCTCGGAGCTCAGAGGGATGTCCGCCAGAGGACGGACGGCGCCGTGGGCCACCGGGACGCTCTTGCCCAAGTATTCCACCAGATTCAGGTTGTTCTGGCTTGTATACATTTCCTGAGCGTTACCGCAGACAGAGGTGATAGCCTTCACATTGATCTGGGGGCTGTAGAGGGCGGCCAGAAGGGCGATGGCGTCATCGGTGCCCGTATCGCAGTCGATGAGAAAGGGCCTTTCAGACATTTTGATTTGCTCCTCTTTTGGAAATTTTCTATAGGGCGGTTTTCTGGTCGGGCCGCCCCTTCCGAAATATTTTAGCCGGAGCAGATTCAAGACCCACCCATTAAGAAGGCCGTCAGGCCAAGGACAGTGCGACCTCCATCATCTGGGTGAAGGCGGTCTGGCGCTCCTCGGCGGTGGTGATCTCCTCGGGACCGTCGGAGATGGTCACGATGGCCAGGGCATTGACCCCGGCGATGGCGGCGTTGGTGTAGAGGGCGGCGGACTCCATCTCTCCGGCCAGGATACCCATCTCGGCCATGGACCGGCCGAACTCCAGGTCATCGCCGTAGAAGCAGTCGCCGCAGCCCATGTTGCCCACATGGAACTTGAAGCCCTTGGCCCGGGCGGTGGCTACGGCCTTCTCCAGCAGCTCGAAGCTGCAGCAGGGGGAGTAGTGGAACTTCCGGGCGGGGCCCATGTGCTCCACATACTCGCTCATGTAGGTGGAAGCCATGCCAAAGACCATCTCCCGGGCGTGGACGAAGGGCTGCACTGCGCCGGCGGTGCCGATGCGGATCAGGTTCTTGCAGCCGTAGATGTTGATCAGCTCATAGCTGTAAATACCGATGGAGGGGCAACCCATGCCGGTGCCCATGACGGAGACGGGCTTTCCCTGATAAGTACCGGTAAAGCCCAACATGCCCCGGACATTGTTGAACTGCTTCACATTCTCCATGTAGGTGTCGGCGACGAATTTGGCCCGCAGGGGATCGCCGGGGAGCAGAATGGTCTCAGCGATATCGCCCACCTTGGCCTCGATATGGGGGGTGGGAGCAGTCATCTTGTGTGGCATAGTAGTATCCTCCTTAAAATAAATAGTGGTTCAGAGCTTATTTTTA
>CATKDV010000042.1:0-2311 GCA_949746985.1 uncultured Eubacteriales bacterium
GGAGACCTCCATGGTTATGGCCATCTGTCCCGATTCTGTAAAGCTGGACCATTCCCGGGCAGGATACAAAACGGCCTACGAGGGGAAAAAGGCGGTCCGCTTTTCCGGGGAGCACGCCCTGAACTGGATGGGGCGGGACTTCACCACCCGGGAGGGACAACCCATCGGCATCGGCGGGGACCCCAGCGGCGCCAGCGCGGAGAAAGGGGAGACCATCCTCCGGGTCAGCGCCCGGGAGCTGATAGCGCCTCTGCTGGAGATCCGGGACTGGTAACGGCTTCCTGGCGCACAGCAGGATCCGGATACTACCAAAGGGCCGGCCTGGGGATCTCCCGGGCCGGCCCTCTTTTTCTCCCGCTCCCCACGCATTGACACATCCCCCCTCTTTGGGATATACTGGTAGGCATGATTTCCCGGAAACGGAGGCGCTCCTATGACCGCCAAGGATATGAAGAACAAAGGACATATCGCCATCTTTATGTCCTATTATAAGCCCCATCTGCCCCTGTTCCTGCTGGATATGGCCTGCGCGTTGGGGGTGTGCCTGGTGGACCTGAGCTTTCCCATGGCCTCCCGCTACGCCCTCAACGAGCTGCTGCCCCAGGGACTTTTTGACGCCTTTTTCGCCCTGATGGGGATTTTGCTCCTGGCCTACCTTTTCAAGGCGGCCTTCTCCTATGTCATCGGCTACTGGGGCCACCTGCTGGGAGCCAGGATCGAGACGGATATCCGAAGGGACCTTTTTCACCATATGGAGACCCTGTCCTTCTCCTTCTTTGACAAAAACCGCACCGGGCAGCTCATGAGCCGGGTCACCGGAGACCTTTTTGAGATCACCGAGCTGGCCCACCACGGCCCTGAGGATCTGTTCATCTCCACCGTCACCCTCATCGGAGCCTTCTGCGTCATGCTTACCGTCCGGTGGGAACTGGCTCTCATCGTCTTTGCGGTGGTGCCCGTTTTCTTCGCCTTTACCGTCGTCCAGCGCCGGCGGATGAGCCGGGCGTCCGCCGAGGTGAAAAAGAAGCTGGCGGTGATCAATGGGGAGGTGGAGTCCTCCATCTCCGGCATCCGCACCGCCCAGGCCTTTGCCAACGAGGCCGAGGAGAAGCGGAAATTCAACGAGTCCAACCACCAGTTCCGGGACGCCAAGCGGGGGTATTATCAGGCCATGGCCACCTACCACGCGGGGATGGAGCTGTGTATGGGCATTCTCCCCGTGCTGGTCATCGCCGCCGGCGGCCTCTTTATCATCCGGGGCACCTTGGACTATGTGGACCTGGTGACCTTCTCCCTCTACGTCACCACCTTCATCACCCCCATCCGGAAGCTCTCCGCCTTTGTGGAGCAGTTCATGCAGGGCATGGCGGGCTTCGGCCGGTTCGTGGAGCTGATGCGGACCCAGCCGGAGATCACCGAGAGTCCCGACGCGGCGGATCCGGGTCAGGTAAAGGGGGACATTGACATCGACCATGTGACCTTCGCCTACGGCCCCGGCAAACCCAACGTGCTGGAGGATATCGACCTCCACATCCCCGCCGGGGAGACGGTGGCGGTGGTGGGACCCTCCGGGGGCGGCAAGTCCACCCTGTGCCAGCTCATCCCCCGGTTCTACGACGTGACCGCCGGGTGTATCCGGGTGGACGGCAGGGACGTGCGGGAGCTGACCCTGGGCGGCCTGCGGAAAAACATCGGCGTGGTCCAGCAGGATGTGTTCCTCTTCGCCGGCACCATCTTTGACAACATTGCCTACGGCAAGCCCGGCGCCACCGCCGAGGAGGTCTACGCCGCCGCCAAACGGGCGGAACTCTACGACGACGTGATGGCCATGCCCGACGGCTTCCAGACCTATGTGGGGGAGCGGGGGGTCATGCTCTCCGGGGGCCAGAAGCAGCGGGTGAGTATCGCCCGGGTGTTTTTGAAGGACCCCCCGGTACTCATCCTGGATGAGGCCACCTCCGCCCTGGACACCGTCACCGAGCAGCGCATCCAGGGGGCCTTTGACGAGCTGGCCAAGGGCCGCACCACCCTTATCATTGCCCACCGGCTGTCCACGGTAAAGAGCGCCGGCCGCATCGCCGTCATCGACGACAACCGGGTGGTGGAGCTGGGTACCTGGGAGGAGCTGGTGGAGAAGGGCGGGGAGTTCGCCAAGCTGTGCCGGGCCCAGGAGATCTCGTGACAGGGCCTGTTTTCTTTTGAAAATTTCCTCTAAAATTTGCCTTTATCTTGACATTTCTTTTAAAATCGGTTATTCTAAAGTATACTAAACTGTCAAAATATCAGGAATCGAGGGGTCGCATATGTCTGA
>CATKDV010000043.1:0-2319 GCA_949746985.1 uncultured Eubacteriales bacterium
CCTTTTCCAAATACACCATTAACGCCGCCACATCGGCAGGGCTGACCCCGGAGACCCGACTGGCCTGGCCCAGGTTTTCCGGGCGTATCTTATCCAGTTTTTGCCGGGCTTCCAGGCGAAGGCCTTGCATGCTCAGGTAGTCCAGGTCCGGGGGCAAGGGGCGGACTTCCAGCTTCTTCATCTCGTGGACCTGCCGCTCCTGCCGCCGGATGTACCCGGCGTACTTGATCTCGATCTCCGCCGCCTCAGTAACGGCTGGGGGCAACTCAGGGCGGTCAGGGTCCAGCTCCGCTATGCTCTCATAGGTATTCTCCGGGCGGCGGAGAAGGTCCGCCAGGCGTCCACCGGGGCAGCCCGTTTTTTCCAGCCGCCTGATCTCGGCCTCCACGGCGGCGTATTTGTCCAGCACCTTCTGATAGTCCTCATCGCTCACAAGGCCCACCTCGTGACCGATGGGAGCGAGCCTTTTGTCGGCGTTGTCCTGCCGCTGGAGAAGGCGGTATTCGGTGCGGGAGGTCATCATGCGGTAGGGCTCATTGGTGCCCTTGGTCACCAGGTCGTCGATGAGCACCCCAATGTAGCCCTGCTCCCGGCCCAGGACCACCGGGGGCAGGCCCAGAAGGCTCCGGGCGGCGTTGATCCCCGCCATGAGGCCCTGGGCGGCGGCCTCCTCGTAGCCCGAGGAGCCGTTGAACTGCCCCGCGCCGTATAGGCCGGGGACCTTTTTGTGTTCCAGAGTGGGCGTAAGCTCCGTGGGGTCTACACAGTCGTACTCGATGGCGTAGGCCGGGCGGGTCATCTCGGCCTTTTCCAGGCCGGGGATGGTGTGGAGCATGGCTGCCTGGACCTCCTCGGGAAGGGAGGAGGAGAAGCCCTGGATGTAGAGTTCTTCCGTATTGAGACCCATGGGCTCAATGAAAAGCTGGTGCCGGGGCTTGTCGGCGAACCGGACCACCTTATCCTCGATGGAGGGGCAGTACCGTGGGCCCACCCCCTCGATGGTGCCGTCATAGAGGGGAGAGCGGTCCAAATTGGCCCGGATGACCTTGTGGGTCTCCTCGTTGGTATAAGTAAGATAGCACACCGCCCGGTTTTCGGGGGGAACTTGGGTGGAGAAGGAGAAGGGCACCGGGGTCTCGTCCCCCTCCTGGAGCTCCATCTTGGAAAAGTCCACGCTCCGCCGGTTCACCCGGGGGGGCGTGCCCGTCTTGAAGCGGCGGAGGGCGACCCCCAGTTTTCTCAGGCTCTCCGACAAAGCCCCCGCGGCGGCAAGGCCGTCGGGGCCGCTTTCCCGGGTGACCTCCCCCACGATGGTCCGCCCCGCCAGATAGGTCCCCGAGCAGACGATGGCGGCCCTCACCTGATAGACCGCCCCGTGGGCGGTGCGGACAGCGGAGACGGCCCCTGCTTCATCGGTCAAAATATCGGTGATCTCCGCCTGTTTGACCCACAGGTTTTCCTGCCGTTCCAGGGTGTGCTTCATGATCTCCTGGTAGCGGCGGCGGTCGGCCTGGGCCCGGAGGGACCAGACGGCGGGGCCTTTACCCTTATTGAGCACCCGGTACTGGATGCAGGCCCTATCCGCCGCCCTGCCCATCTCGCCCCCCAGGGCGTCGATCTCCCGGACCAGGTGGCCCTTCCCCGTCCCCCCGATGGCGGGATTGCAGGGCATGTTGCCCACCGCGTCCAGGTTCACCGTGAAGCAGAGGGTGCGAAGCCCCAGCCGGGCCGAGGCCAGGGCGGCCTCAATGCCCGCATGGCCTGCCCCGATGACGGCAATATCAAAGATTCCAGCGTTGTAATCTCTCATTATTTTATCACTTTCCGTATACGATTCGGATGGGAGTGTTGACGGCGGCGATCTCCGTTTCGGTATGCTTGCCGCCGAACTCTCCGTCCAGGGTAAAGGGGACGGGCTCCGTACAGGTGATGTGGAAGCGGGAGGAGTGAAGCCCCACCACCCCGCTTTCCACAGTGTACTCCTGCCTTGCAAGGGCCATCACAACGGCGTTGAGCTGGGCTACCGTCCTGGGCTTCTCCACCAGTACCAGCTCCAGAAGGCCGTCGTCCAGCACCACCTCGTCGCTGGGAAGGCCCAGGATACCGCCCACGGATATGGTGTTGCTCACCATGCCGTAGAGGTATTCCCCCTCCAGCGTCCCCTCGTCATGCTCTACCTTAAGGGAGTAGCTTTTCAAGCTTCCCAGCTCCGAGACGCCTTTCAGCACATAGGCCAGGTGTCCGAAGGTGTTTTTGAACTGCTGGGGGGTATTGTAGGCCACGTCGGTAAAAAGGCCGAAGGCCGCCACGTAGATGAAC
>CATKDV010000044.1:0-1137 GCA_949746985.1 uncultured Eubacteriales bacterium
GCGTACTCAGCTACCGACCGGTCGGCGGCGAAGATGCCGGAGCGGGCAATATTCAAAAGGCTCATTTTGTTCCAGGCGGTGGGGTCCTGGTAGACCTTGCCCGCCAGCTCCTGGGCCGAGCGGTAGCTTTCAAAGTCGGCCAGCAAGAAATACTGGTCGGCAGGACCGCCCGAGCCAAACAGAAGGCTCTTAGCCAGATCCGAATAGCTCACATGGTCCTCAAACCCGGCGGAGAGCTGGTCGATGACCGCTTTCAGCACAGGGGTTTGAATATAGTACTCGTGGGGGTTGTAGCCCCGGCGGAGCATCTCCTGGACCTCGTCGGCCTTCAGGCCGCACAGGAAGATATTCTCATCCCCCAGTACCTGGTGCATCTCCACATTGGCCCCGTCCAAAGTGCCGATGGTGACGGCCCCGTTCATCATGAACTTCATGTTGCCCGTGCCGCTGGCCTCCTTGCCGGCGGTGGAGATCTGCTCAGACAGTTCGCTGGCGGGCATGAGCATCTCGGCCATGGAAACCCGGTAGTTCTCCAGGAAGAAGACCTGGAGCCTATCCCTGCAGACGGGGTCGTTGTTGATGGTGTTGGCCAGGGAATTGATGAGGTGGATGATGTCCTTGGCCATGGTATAGCTGGGGGCGGCCTTGGCGCCGAAGAGGTAGGTCCGGGGGGTCATGTCAAAGTGGGGGTCCTCATGGAGCCGCTGCCACAGGTAGATGATGTGCAGCACATTGAGCAGCTGCCGCTTATACTCATGGAGCCGCTTGACCTGCACGTCGAACATGGCGTCGGTGTTGAGGGTGATCCCGCTCTCCCGCTTGGCCCAGGCGGCAAAGCGCAGCTTATTTTCGTGCTTGATGGCCCCCAGCCGGGTCAGCACCGAGGCGTCGCCGGCATACTTCTCCAGCCCGGAGAGGGCGGAGGGCTGGAGCAGATACTTGTCCCCGCCGCAGCACTCCCGGATAAGGCTGTCAAGCTGAGGATTCACCTCGCTGAGCCAGCGGCGATGGTCCACACCGTTGGTCACGTTCTGGAACTTTTTGGGGAACATCTGGTAGGCGTCGAGGAACACGTCGGCCTTCAGAATATCGGAGGGGAGGGGCGGGAGCCCGCGCAACGGTGGGCAGGCGGACACC
>CATKDV010000045.1:0-1248 GCA_949746985.1 uncultured Eubacteriales bacterium
TCTCCTGCTTTCAAGAGACAAAGGCGCAAACCTCTGCGGTACCACTCTTATTGCTCCGGATTTATACCCGGAACCACTCGGGGGCCTGTAACGGGGCCGGCCGGAGCCGCTTACTGTTGGTTCAGCGGCCCGCTCGAAGGGGATCTTCCCGGTCCCTTCCCGTCCGCCTTTCACCAAACGGCGGCTCTCTGCGCGGGGTGGGGGAGAGGTACTTGGCCTTCTCAACGCATTTTACTTTTTGCATTGTATCTGTTTTTCCCTTCTCTGTCAAGGGGAAACTGCCGCCGTGTTGGGTGGGCCCACATAGTTCATCCCCTCGGCAAGCACCACCTGGGCCCCTTCGGTGATAAACTTCAGCCACTGCTCCTGATCCCATGTCACCATATATTCCAGGGCCTCCTGCTCCCAGCGGGGGCCGTTGGTCCCCTCGAAGTAGATGATGTGCCAGCCCCGGTACCAGGCGGTCCCCGCCTCCACCAGGCCCACGTCCCCCGGCTTTCGGGCGGGGTCGAAGCACCAATCGTCAAAGCCGGGAACCATCTGCCCCCGGTAGACACCGGTGTACTGGCCCCCGTTGGTGTTGGAACCGACATCGTCGGAATACTGCCGGGCCAGGGCGGCAAAGCTCTGCACAGTCTGCTCCCCGGCCTTCCACTCCTCCAGCACAGCCTGGGCCTTGACCTTGGCCTCAGCCATGGCCTGCTGGTCAGGGGTCCCCTCGCCGTCACCTTCCGCCCGGAACAGGATATGGCGGATATTTACGGTGGGGGTCTCATCCCGATAGCGGTTCAGGAACAGGACCACATAACAGCCATTTGGAACCTCTATGGCAGTTACATCTCCCTCCTGTCTCTCCCCGTCCATGAGCCAGGAGGCCACATAGGCGCTACTGCCCAGCAGGTCCAGTCCCATCCCTTTGCTGTAATAGGGATCGGCGTCATACTCTTCCCGCTCCTCCTGGGGTACATACCTTTGGGCCACCTCCCGGAAAACGCTCCTCCGGTCCTGGGCGGCCATCAGCTCGGCCACCGCGCTCTCCGCGCGCTCCTTGGCAGGCGTCTCTCCATCCCGGAGAAAGAACAGACAAAACTCATAGCTGTCCAACTCATCGGAGTGGGCGGTATAATACTCTTGCAGGGCCGTCTCATCGCGGGGGATGGCCTCCCGGTGGGCCTGGGCGTACTCCTCCGCCGTCACACTCTCAGTCAGGTTCCGCAGAAATACCTCCTCCGTGACCCCGTCTCCCCA
>CATKDV010000046.1:0-2326 GCA_949746985.1 uncultured Eubacteriales bacterium
GCCCGGAGCCGGCTGGAGATATTTTTGCTCTACCCCGGCGTCCACGCCACCATCTTTCACCGGGTAAGCCATTGGCTCTGGAGGCACCACCTGCGGTTCCTGGCCCGGCTCAACTCCCAGATCGCCCGCCACTGCACGGGGATCGAGATACATCCCGGCGCGGAGATCGGGCGGAGATTGGTCATCGACCACGGCATGGGCATTGTCATTGGAGAGACCACCCAGATCGGGGACGACTGTCTCATCTACCACGGGGTGACCCTGGGAGGCACCGGCAAGGATACCGGCAAGCGGCACCCCACCATCGGAAACAACGTACTTATCGCCTGCGGGGCCAAGGTTTTGGGCCCCTTTAAGGTGGGGGACGGGGCCCGGATCGCCGCCGGAGCCGTGGTCCTGTCGGAGGTCCCCGAAAACGCCACCGCCGTGGGCGTACCCGCCCGGGTGGTCAGCATTGCCGGGGAGCGGGTCAATTTCGCCACCGAGGTGGACCAGATCCATATTCCCGACCCGGTACAGCGGGAGCTCCTGGCCCTGTCCGCCCGGCTGGAGGCGCTGGAGAAGGAGCGATGTAGCAAAGAGGAACCCAAACAGCCCTGAAATTTAATTTGAAAACGGGAGGGAACCTCTATTATGAGTCACATTTATACCCATGCCGACCAGCTCATCGGCAAAACGCCCCTGCTGGAGCTGACCAATCTGGAAAAAGCCTTCAGCCTGAAAGCCAAGGTCCTGGCTAAGCTGGAGTACTTCAACCCCGCCGGTTCGGTGAAGGACCGGATCGCCAAGGCCATGCTGGACGACGCGGAGGAAAAGGGCCTCTTAAAGCCCCATTCTGTCATCATCGAGCCTACCTCGGGCAATACGGGCATTGGCCTTTGTTCGGTAGCTGCCGCCCGGGGCTACCGGATCATCATCGTCATGCCTGAGACTATGAGCGTAGAGCGGCGACAGCTGATGGCCGCTTACGGAGCTGAACTGGTACTCACAGAGGGCGCCAAGGGTATGGCGGGGGCCATCGCCAAGGCGGAGGAGCTGGCCGCCTCCATTCCGGACAGCTTTGTCCCCGGACAGTTCGTGAACCCCGCCAACCCCGCCGCCCACCGGGCCTCCACCGGGCCGGAGATCTGGGCGGACACCGACGGTAAGGTGGATATTTTTGTGGCCGGGGTGGGCACCGGCGGTACCATCACCGGGGTGGGCCGTTATTTGAAGGAGCGGGACCCCGCCGTCCAGGTGGTGGCGGTAGAGCCTGCCGACTCCCCGGTGCTCTCTGGAGGAAAGGCCGGCCCCCACAGCATCCAAGGCATCGGGGCGGGATTTATCCCCCAAGTGCTGGACACTGCGGTCTATGATGAGATCATCCCCGTCACCAACGAGGACGCCTATGCCGCCGGGCGGCAGATGGGGCGGAAGGAGGGGGTGCTGGTAGGCATCTCCTCCGGGGCAGCCCTCCACGCCGCCATCCAGCTTGCCCAGCGGAGCGAAAACCAGGGCAAGACCATCGTGGTCCTGCTCCCCGACACGGGGGACCGGTACCTGTCCACCCCCCTGTTTGCGGAATGATCCCCAAATAAAGTACAGCGGAGGAAGTCCAAGGGCTTCCTCCGCTGTTTAATAGTAATACCGGACCTCATAGTTGCCGGGGTCCCTGACAAATTCCAGCACTTTCTCATTTCCCGGATTGGCAGAGACAAAGGTAGGGTCCTTGACCTCCCACTCCCCCGCCTCCGACAGCACCTCCACCCAGGCGTGGTACTCCTTCCCCGCCCAGCCCACCGCCAGTTTGCAGGCCACCCTCTGACTGCGGAGCATGGCGGTCATGAGGGCAGCGTAGTCAAAGCATATCCCCTTCCCCCGGGCCAGAATGTCGTCCACATCAGGAAGATACCCCGTCTCCACCGTGGCGGCCTGTTCCCTGTCATAGGTCAAACTCTCCACCACATGGTCAAAAACCGCCGTCACCTTCTCCCCCTCTGTCTCCAGCCCCTCCGTCAGCTCCCCCGCCAGCTCCGCCACCGGGGAATCCGCCGTGAAGGAGACAAACTGGTTGCTCTGGCGGAAGGGCTCCAACGGGTCATCCAGCTCCAGGGTCAGGATACAGTCAAAAACCGGCATATAACGGTTTTCCTGCACATTTTCCAAAACCCGCAGGGTATACTCCCCCTCCCCCTCCGTAAGGGTGAACTGTTCCCACTCCCCAGCGGTATTCAGGTCATAATTGTAATCCGTCCCATCCGTTTTGGTAAGCTGAAGCTTGACCCGGCTCTCCCCGTCCCCCGTATACCGGACCCGGACCACCCCGCTCTCCAAAAGAGAAAGGTCC
>CATKDV010000047.1:0-2339 GCA_949746985.1 uncultured Eubacteriales bacterium
GCCGTCAGGAGCCTCTACGATCATCTTCTGTTGGATGAAGCTGACGGTAGCGGCGGTGACGCCCTCTATCTTACACACAGCATCCTCCATCTTCTGGGCGCAATTGGCGCAGTCAACCTCAATGGCAAATTTCTTCTTCATAATTTATTCCTCCTTTTTTATATAGGGCATATAGGGCAAGCATTATTCCGTCACGTGCTCCATCCCTTGGGCCAGGATGGTGACCACATGATCGTCGGCCAGAGAATAGAACACCGTCTTCCCCTCCCGGCGATACTTGACCAGCTTGGACTGTTTCAACGCCCGAAGCTGGTGAGAGATGGCCGACTGGGTCATACCCAGAAGCTGAGCGATATCGCATACGCACATCTCCGATTCATACAGCACATACAATATCTTGATGCGGGTAGAATCGGCAAAAATACGGAACAGCTCCGCCAAGTCATACAAGGTCTCGTCGCCGGGCATCTCCTGCTTGACCTTCTTCACGATGTCCTCATGGACGTGGATAAACTCGCAGCTTTCCACCTCCGGCAGGTCTTTCAGCGCCATTGCAGTCCCTCCCTTCCTTGTCATATGAACAATTGCTCATATGTTTTACTGTTGCTATTATACCTCTTTTTTCTCTGTTGTCAAGGGGCAGCTTTCATATTTTTTTCTTGGACGGATACACTGAAACTACTCTCACTTTAGAAAGGGGTATTTTTCTATGGTCAATATACAAAAGGCCGCCATGATCGGCTGCGGCTTTGTAGGCTCCTCCTCCGCCTTCGCCATGATGCGCTCGGGGGTCTTTTCTGAACTGGTGCTGCTGGACGCCAACCGGGGCAAGGCGGAGGGAGAAGCAATGGATATTGCTCACGGCCTCCCCTTCTCCCGGCCCATGCGGATCTACGCCGGGGACTATCCCGACCTTGCCGACTGCGCTCTCATCGTCATTTCCGCCGGAGCCAACCAAAAGCCGGGAGAGACTCGGCTGGACTTGGTGAAGAAAAATGTGGCCATATTACGTTCTATCATTCCCCAGATCACCGCGGTAAACCGGGAGGCCATCCTGCTCGTCGTCTCCAACCCAGTGGATATCCTCACTTGGGCGGCTCAGAAGATCTCCGGCCTTCCGCCCCGGCAGGTCATCGGCTCGGGTACGGTGCTGGATACCGCGCGGCTGAAATATCTTTTGGGGGAACACCTGCGGGTGGACAGCCGCAGCGTCCACGCCTTCATCGTCGGCGAACACGGGGACAGCGAACTGGCGGTGTGGAGCGGAGCCAACGTGTCAGGGGTGGACTTGGACCATTTTTGTGAGCTCCAGGAGATCACCGACTATCAAAAAGTGCTGGAGCTTATTTATAAAAACGTGCGGGATTCGGCCTATGAGATCATAGACAGAAAAGGGGCCACCTACTACGGCATCGCCGCCTCGGTGGCCCGGATCGCCCAATGTATCGTCCGTGACGAGCGCTCGGTCATGCCTGTGTCCGTGAACCTCCAAGGCCTCTACGGAGTGGAGGACCTGTGCATGAGCGTCCCGGCGGTGGTAGGCCGGGACGGGGCGGAAAAGGTGTTGGAGATCGAATTGAGCCAAGAAGAACGCTCCGCCTTCCAAAAATCAGCCCAGACGCTGAAGGAAGTGGCGGACAGCTTGGAATTATAAAAACCGGGGGGACGGCCTTGCGCGCCGTCCCCCCGCCTTCTATCTGTTTCTCCCGTCCTCCCTCGCCTCAGGGGAACTGTCTCCGTGTCCTTCCAGCATTTCAGGGAAATTTTTCACCGCCAAAGACACTAAGGCTTTTCCTGTCTGAAACAAAAACTCTTTTGTATCCGGGTCCAGCTGGGAGGCGGCGCGGAGAATGGCCGGAACGCTCTCCTGCCACTCCGCCCGCAGCTGGGCAAGGGTCTCGATATGGGCGGCGTCCACCAACCCATACAGGGAGTCCACGAACCGCTCCCGCTCCGCAGTGGTAAGAGAGCCGATCCACCGGTTCAAGGTCTTATCCATGTATTGCGCGTCGGGGGTCAGCTCCTCCAGGAAACAGAAATCGTTCCCCTCCACCAGCCAGGAGAAGGGGTCGTGCTGCCAAAAGCCCGCCCGGTCGCTTTTCACGATCCGGAATTTCTCCTGTTGCTCCAACAGCATCCCCACCAGGGAGGACTGGGGCAGGGTCTTGTCGATCTTGGACGTGACGGCCTGGAACTCCCCGCTCCGAAGCACCGCCCCCAGAAAGCCGGGACCGTCGTGAGAGTAGACCCGGGCGATCCGCTCCTGGACCTCCCCGGCGCTGTGGGCCGCGGCGTACACCGCCAGATTGCCCCCCTTGGAGTGTCCCCCCACCCGGAGC
>CATKDV010000048.1:0-8441 GCA_949746985.1 uncultured Eubacteriales bacterium
CCTGCCCCGGTTCGCCACCGTCCGGGGAGAGCTGCCCCTCCGCACAGGCCGGGGCCGGGTCATGGGCCGGGTGCTGGAGAGCCTCTCCGCCGCCCCCCAGGGGGAGGGGGTCCGTCTGCGCACAGGGCAGGGCTGGGTCTATGTCACTCCCATATCCAGCCGCAACGCCCTTCGCATCATCGCCGAGGCCCACGATATGGAAGCGGCGGCGGAGCTGTGCGGGGCATATGAGGAGAAATTGAGGGAATTGGACCGGGAATAGGGTAATAAAAAGGACTTTATGCCTTGGGAAAAAGGCATAAAGTCCTTGCCATCTGGAGAAATATGGGGTAAAATGTCAGAGAGGAAAACAAAATAGTGGCAGTCCCCGGGGAGTTCGCACCTCCCCAGGGACCTGCGCGGGCGAGGGTGCGCCCACACAACAGAGGAACTCTGCACCGTCTGTTATTTTACCCTGTTTTGGCCTTTTTGGCAAGGGAGAATACAGGTTGTGTTGCTGTTTTGACGTGCTGTGTTGGGTAATATCCCGCACAGCACGTTTTGTTTTCCTCACGGAAGAGGGAACGGGGGGCGCAAAGCCCCCCATCCCTGCCGTGAGAAAACATACCATGACACAGAAGGAGGAATATGGATGCAAAAGAAGGAAGTGTTGGCGGAATTCATATATGCGCTCAATGAGACGGAGGGATTCTGCTGTGGGGGAACCTTTTGGTCGGTCCCGGTCCTGGGATTTTCCCACGACAACTCCCTGCCTTCCAAATTTATGAAAGATCTGGGAAAAAGGGGAATGGTGTCAGAGGGAACGGACGCGGTGATCTGTGTGCTGGGGGACTGGGAATCGGTTGCGGAGGGGATCATTTTTACCGATAGGGCGATTTATGTAAACTCGCCAAAGAATGAGGATAAGACCTTCAAAGTGCGCTATGATGAGATCAAAGATTTGATATACCTGAGTTCTGAACCGAAGCTGGGGATCGTGACAGATAAAAATTATTTCTCCATCACCACCAAAATCTGGAGCAAGCGGGCCATCCATGACTTTTTGCAATTTGCCAGTGAAAAATACGAATTTGACCCGGAATGGGAGAAGGAAATTGGGGAGATACAGATAGAAAAGTTGTCCGGGGCAAAGGTGGGAGCCATCGCGGCTGGATTGGTATATGGAGGCGTGAGCAGCGGGGGGACGCTGTATTTTGACGATAAAATACTGACCCCGAGAGGACATGGGTTTGCGGCGGAACACGCCAACCACCTTGCCGACATATGGCAGGGGAAGGATGCGAAGATCGTGGGCGACGACAATGCCAAGGACGGCGCGGACCGGGTTGTGGACGGGATAAATATTCAGTCAAAATACTGTGCCAGCGGTTCAAAATGCGTACAGGAGTGTTTCCGGGACGGCCGGTTTCGGTATTTGAATGCGGACGGCACACCCATGCAGATCGAGGTCCCCTCTGATATGTATGAATCGGCCATACAGGCGATGGAGAGCCGGATCCAAAAGGGGGAGGTCCCTGGAGTGACAGACCCGGGGGAGGCCAAAAATATCATCCGAAAGGGACATTTTACATACGCCCAGGCCAAAAATATCGCGAAGGCGGGGACGGTGGAGTCCATCTGCTACGACGCGGCCTCCGGGGCGATCATCGCCAGAAACGCCTTTGGGATCACAGCGGTCCTGACCTTCGCAACCGTCCTTTGGAGCGGGGAAAATGTGGATGTGGCGTTGCGATCCGCCGCCGCCCAGGGGCTGAAGGTGGGTGGGACAACGTTTGTCACCGCGGTGCTGGCGGGGCAGTTGAGCAAGGCGGGGCTTAACAGCGCGCTGGTGGGAAGCTCCGAGGCCATTGTTCAGGCCATCGGACCGAAGGCCTCCGCGGCGCTGGTGAACGCCTTCCGCAGCGGAAGCAATATCTATGGGGCCGCGGCCATGAAAAGCGCCGCAAAACTTCTCAGGGGGAATATGATCACGGGAACGGTAACATTTGCCATACTGTCAATCGGAGACGTAGGGAATATTTTCCAGGGAAGAATATCGGGAGCGCAGCTTTTCAAAAACCTGACAAATACCGCCTCCACGGTGGTGGGCGGCGGAGTGGGCTGGACCGCCGGCGCGGCGCTTGGAGCGAAGGCGGGGGCTGCGATCGGTTCGGTGGTGCCGGGGGCGGGGACCGCAATCGGGGCCGCAGTAGGAGGCACACTCGGCGGGATTGCGGGCGCCTTCGGAGGAGGAACGCTGAGTTCAAAGGCCTCCAGCGCAGTTCTTGACCAGTTCGTGGAGGACGACGCGGAAAAAATGGTGGAGTTGATCCAGGAAGCGTTTGCCGAGTTGGCGGAGGAGTATCTGACCACCCAGGCGGAGGCGGAACGGATCGTCGCCAAACTACAGGGGAAGCTGACAGGAAGCCTGTTGAAAGACATGTACGCAAGCGTGGACCGGAGGGAATTTGCCCGGGAGTTGATGGAGGAATACTTCAGAGACGAGGCGTATGACCGAAGCTATATCGCGCTGCCGGCGCAGGAAAAAATGCGGGAAGGATTAAGAGAAGTATTGGAAGATATTGCGGACGCATCATAAAAAACTGCCAGGGAATTTGAAATTCCCTGGCAGTTTTTTACCATATTTACACAGGCTCCTCCACGATCTGAGCCTTGATGAGGTTGGTGGTGCCCCTGGAGCTCAAGGGTACCCCGGCAGTGATGACCACGGTGTCTCCGGGGGCGGCGACCCCCTCCTTCCGGGCGGTCTCCACACACAGGGAGAACAGCCGGTCCGTGGAGTCTACCGATCCGTAGAGGAGGGGCTGGACCCCCCAAGAGATGGCAAGCTGGCGGCGGACCTTCTCAGAGGTGGTCAGCGCCACGATGGGGCAGGCCGGACGGAACCGGGAAATGACCCGGGCGGTGTGGCCTGAGGTGGTGGCTGCCAGGATGGCGGTGGCGTCCAGATCCATAGCGGTGGTACAGCAGCTATGGCTGATGGCCTCGTTGATGGAATGGGGGTCGTCGCAGCGGTAGCCCATGCGGCGGAACCGCTTCCAGTAGTTGGTGGCGGCCTCGGCAGCCTCTACGGTGTGGACCATCGTCTCCAGCGCCTCAATGGGATACTTGCCTGAGGCGGTCTCTCCCGAGAGCATGACGCAGGAGGTGCCGTCAAACACGGCGTTGGCCACGTCGCTGACCTCGGCCCGGGTGGGGCGGGGGTTGCGGATCATGGAGTCCAGCATCTGGGTGGCGGTGACCACGTTCTTTCCGGCGGCGGAGGATTTGGCGATCATGTCCTTCTGGATGATGGGCACCTCGTAGGCGGGGATCTCCACTCCCAGGTCGCCCCGGGCCACCATAGCGCCGTCGGCGGCGGCGAGGATCTCGTCAAAGTTGTCCACGCCTTCCCGATTCTCGATCTTGGCGATGATACGCACTCCCTCGCCGCCCCACTTATCCAGCTCCTCCCGGATGTCCAGCACATCCTGGGCCTTGCGGACAAAGGAGGCCGCCACGAAGTCAAAGTCGTGCTCGGCGGCAAAGCGCAGGTCGGACCGGTCCTTCTCGGTAAGGGCGGGAAGCTGTATCTTGGTGTCGGGAATGTTGATGCTCTTGTTGTTGCTCAGCGGTCCGCCGGAGATCACGGTGCAGTGGATCTGCTCTGCCTCAATGGACTCCACCCGCAGCTCCACCAGCCCGTCGTCGATGAGGATGCGGGTGCCGGGCTGGACCTCGTTATGCAGGTTTTCATAGGTGACGCTGACCCAGTTCTCGTCCCCCTCTCCCTCCCAAGTGGACAGAGTGAAGCTCTGGCCCTCAACGAGGGTGATGGGTCCGTTCTTGAAGGAGCGGATACGGATCTCCGGCCCCTTGGTGTCCAGCAGAGCGGCCACAGGCCGGCCCAGCTGGTCCCGGACCCGGCACAGCCGCTCGTAGGTAGCCAGATGGCTTTCATGGGTGCCGTGGGAAAAGTTGAAGCGGGCGCAGTTCATGCCGGCAAGGATCAGCTTGCGGAGCATCTCCTCGCTGTCCACAGCGGGACCCAGGGTGCAGATGATCTTGGTTTTTCTTGTATTCATAAAGTTTGATTACCTCCGAAGCAAGGAGCGCGGAAAATATTCTGATGAAAAAGATGCGCTCATTGGGGCAAATAATACTATATTCTATGCACCTTGAAAAGCGGCAAAATCACCAAAATAGAGGGAAAAGATGGATGGAAAAAGAGAAAAGATATAAAAATGACAAAGAGGACGGGCCGGAAAGGGCCCGTCCTCCGTCAGTTTTCGTCCTGTCCCGACCGCTTTTGCTCCAGTGCATTGGCCCGCGCCGTGGGCAGATAAGGGAACAGTTTCTCCACCCGGAGGGACCCGGTGGTGTTCATCACGATGATGAGGTCGGGCTCCAGCCAGTCGATGTAGTGCATCATAATGTCCTGGTTGCCGTTAAACTGCCGGGGATCCATGGCCATCACTTCCCCGCAGGCCATGGACAGGAAGGGGGTCAGGCCGCAGCCGAAGGAGTCGCGGAGGATCAGGATACGTTTGCCGTCGGGGAGATCCTGGTTTACAGCCCGGGACAGAAGGTAGTCCCCCCCAGCATAGATGGCATAGGGGTTGTCGTTATAGAGGTCCACATGGGCCAGCCGTTCCGGGAACAGGAGGCTGGTGACAAAGGGCCCCTCCCGTTTGAGGCCGATGATGGGTACCGAGTAGACAAAGTGGGTGAGTTCCTTGGGTGACCAGATCTCCAGGTCATCCAGTCCGGTGTAGGCCTCCCCCACCCGGCGGCCCTGGGAGCCCAAAAAGACCTCTTCAAAGTTATATTTATTGTAAGTGTCCGGGTCGGTAAGGTCCTCATCGATCTGAAAGCGGTAGCTTTTTTCCAGCTTTTCGCAGAGGATCTGATACCCCAGAAAGGCTCCGGCGGGGGTCCAGTGGTGGTCGGTGTGGAAAAAGAGCTCAGTCGCTGTGTCCGGGTTCGTTTCCGCCGCCTCCCGGAAGGCGGGACGCAGATCCAGGGTGTCTACCTTGGCCTCCTCCAAAAGGGCCAGGAACTGGTCGGCCTCAGCCTCCGTATAGTCCTCCAATCCGTCGGGAAGGGTGCTGACGCTGAGCTTGGAAGGGGCCTGGACATAGAGAACGGGGGTCTTGTACTCTTTTTTCACCCGTTGGACAAATTCCACCATCTCCTCCGCCCGGACGGACATATCCACCTGCTCCCCGTCGGGGTCGGAAAAAGTGAGATAGCCGTTTTCCAGCCGAATGACGGTGTACTGGGGGTCGGCGTCCTCCACCACCCGGCGGCCCATAAGCCGCTGGGTGGCGCCGTATAGCTCAATAAACAGATGATCCCGGTCCAGCTGCGTATTGATGGCAGAGTCGGCCTCCTCGGTAAATTGGGTGAGGGCGTCCATAGCCTCTTCGTAGGAGGGGAGGCAGATGCCAAGAGACTTTCGCATGGGTCGGACCGCAGTGCGAACCATGGCGGGGCCTGCTTTTTCCTCCGCCTCCGCCTGCGCTAAGATCAGGGGCTTGTCAGGCCGGGTGGAGCGGGAGGGTCGTTGGACCTCGGCAAATCCCCGGACTTCCGGGATGGCCCCAAGCCCCAGATAAATGACGGCGGCAAGCAGACCGCAGAGGAACAGCACCGCGGTGCAGGTGTTACGGCGTGAGGTCATGGGAACACCCCCTTTCTAAAAGTGAAAAACTAAAATCGAAAATAAATAAAGGGATTATAAGTTCCCTTCACCAGATAGCATACGCACAAGACCCCCACGGACATAAGACCCGCGGCGTACAGAAGGTCCCACAGCAGGGACAGGTTCTGGCCAAAGGGCCGGAATTTCTCCAGCTTTTCCCGGCACCACGGGGCAAAGGGAAAGGAAAAAAGCAGCGCCAGCCCCAAAAAAACGGCGTTCTCCGCCAGGTAAAGACCACAGGCGGGGTCGAGGACTCCCGTTCCATTCAGCCCCAGCATAGTGAGGAAAAACTGTCCGGCATACTCCACCGTGTCCGCCCGGAAGAGCATCCATAGAAAATTCACCGCCAGAAGGGTGTAGGTCCGGCCCAGCAGAGAGGGCAGTTTCTTCACGAGGGGGAGATATTTCTCCACACAAAGCAGGAAAAAGTAGAAAAGCCCCCACAGCACAAAGGTCCAGTTGGCCCCGTGCCATAGCCCTGTCAGGAGCCACACCACAAAAAGGTTGCAGATGTGCCTGAGTACGCCCACCCGGTTGCCTCCCAGGGGGATATACACATAGTCCCGGAACCAGGCTCCCAGGGAGATATGCCACCGCCGCCAGAATTCGGTGATGCTCCTGGAGGCGTAGGGGTGGTCGAAATTTTCCCGGAAGTGGAAGCCGAACATGAGCCCCAGGCCGATGGCCATATCGGAATAGCCGGAAAAGTCGTAGTAAAGCTGAAATGTGTAGCACAGCGACCCCAGCCAGGCCATAGGAGTGGAGAGGGCGGCGGGGTCGCAGGCGAACACCCGGTCCACTACCACCGCCATCTGATTGGACAGCAGCACTTTTTTCCCCAGACCGATCAGGAACCGGGAACAGCCGGCGGAAAAATCCGCCCAGGACTCGGTCCGGCTTGCGATCTGCTGGGCCACGTCGGAGTATTTCACGATAGGCCCTGCGATAAGCTGGGGGAAGAAGGAGATATAAAGGCCCAGTGTAAGAGGGGAGCGCTGGACCTCCGTTTTGCCCATGGCCACGTCCAGCACATAGCTCAAGGCCTGGAAGGTGAAGAAGGAGATACCGACAGGCAGGTCGATGACGGGGACCTTTAATCCCAGTTCCAGGCCGTTCAGGGACTCGATGGTAAAGACCAGATACTTGAACAGGAAGAGCAGGGTCAGGTTGCCCGCCACCGCTGTTCCCACAGGCAGGCGAAGGGATCTCCCCCGGAATTTCTGGCGGTAGACCCACCGTCCAAAGCCGTAGTTCATGCCGATGGACAGTATCATAACGGGCAGAAAACGGGGTTCCCCCCAGGCATAGAAATAGAGGGAACACACCAGCAGGAACAGATTCTGTCCCCGCCGCATTCCCCGCAGGAAAAGATAGTAACCGACCAGCACAAAGGGCAGGAACCGGAACAAGAACGTGGGGCTGGAAAACAGCATCCTGGGTGCGCCCTCCTTTCTGTGTGAAATGATGGACTGTCAACTGCCTTGGGATGGAGCAGGAAAAATTATGTCAACCAACGCCCGATAAAGGGCAGCCAGTGGATGAGCCAGGCCACGGCAAAGGAGCACAGGAACACCGCCATGGCCAGCAGCGGAACAGAGGCCACCGGGGCGAAGGAAAGGACGGAGACGCCCAGGAAATTCATCAGAGTAAGGAACAGGTCGTGGATCAGGTAGATCCCAAAAGCCACCTGGGCCACACCGCTCAGCCGCTGGCGGCGGGAACGCTCCTCGCTGACCCCCAGCACATAGCGGAACAGCACCACGATGGCGATGGAGAAGCAGACCACGTTGGGAGAGAAAAAGCTGAACAGGGTCTCCACCAAGCGCCCCGCCGAATGGGACAGAACGCTGGTGCCCCAGACGGTGATAGTGGCCCCAATGATGCCGAATACGTAGATAAGCGCTTCCGCGATACGGCTCAAGGTATATTCCCGCAAATACCACCCCGCCACATAGTAGCCCACATAGCCCATCACAAGCTGGATATCCAGCCGCTCATACCACAATTTCAGGACAGGCATGATATCCGCCCGGGGCCAAAGCTGAAAGGCGGTGGGGATCACCGAGGCAAAGAGAAATGCGATGAGAAAAAACCAGTGGAAATCCCCCCGGGAAGCCCCCCGGCAAAAGGCCCGGAGGATAGGGGTGATCAAATAAAGCCCCAGGATCATATAGAGGAACCACAGGTGATACCGGGTGTCTCCCCGCAGAGCGTTCAAAATGGCATTCCAGAGTCCCTGCCAGGTGAACCGCCCCCCGTCTATGCAGTAGCCCGTAACGGCGTATACCCCGCCCCAGAACATGAGGCAGACGACGATCCGCAGACAGTTGTGAAACAGCAGCTTTGGAAGAGGCAGCCCCTTCTTGGGGTCCAGCATGAACATGCCTGACAGCATGACGAACACAGGCACACACCAGCGGACCAGGGCGTTGTAGAGGTTGAATATCTGCCAGCTTTGGGAGCCGACCGCCACAACGGAGATCTGTCTGCTGGCCAGGTGACATACGATCACGGCGAAGGAGGCGAACACCCGCAAAAGGTCGGCATATGCTACCCGCCCATTGATTTTTTCCGCCATATATCCACCACCTTGGGGAGATTTTGACATATCAAGTCATTCTAACATAAAAAAAGGACAGTGGCAAGATGGGAAAATCCATGTCCCTTTTCAGAAAAGTGTTGCTGGGATATAACTTCGGCGGTTTCCACAAAAGCACATTGAAATAACAGGAGTCCTGTGCTATAATCGGATCGAAAA
>CATKDV010000049.1:0-8102 GCA_949746985.1 uncultured Eubacteriales bacterium
CGCAGGAAGGTCTCCAGAAGGTCGGTGTGGGGCTTGGTGGTGGCGCCGATGAGCATAAAGTGGGAGTGGCGCTGGGTGTTATCCCCGATGCGGTGGAAGACCCCGGTATCCAGCAGGGTGAAGAAGGTCTCCTGTCCGGCGGAGGAGAGGCAGTGGATCTCGTCCAGGAACAGGATGCCGTTATTTGCCTGCTCTACAAGACCGGGCTTGTCTTCAAAGGCACCGGTAAAGGCGCCTTTTTTGTATCCGAACAGATGGGAGAGCAAAAGCTGGGGGTTGGCGGTATATTCCGCACAATTGAAGACCACAAAGGGAATGCTGCCGTGGGCGGATTGGAATGCGCCGATCTCCTTGGCATACTCCCAGATGGTGCGGGCAAAATGGCTTTTGCCGCTGCCGGTGGGGCCGGTGATGAGCATATTCAGCCCATAGGGGGGATAGGTCACGGCCGCTTTGGCGATGCGCAGCTGGTACTTCAGACTGCCGTCCGCCCCCACAAGGTTGGAGAAGGCTTTGACGTTATCTGCCGATTCGGCCTCTCCGCCGGAGAGGACTTGTGAGGTCTGGACGGCGGGAAAAAAGTGGACGTCCCGCTTCCCCTGCCGGCAAAGCATGCCGTCGGCCACCAACTTGTTCAGGTCCACGGTGGCGTCGTTGCGCCAGATGCCGAGGGCGTTGGCGACCTCCTGGGCGGTAACTCCGGAGACAGGGTCTTGCTGGGCGCAGGCGGTCAAGACGTATTGATAAACAGAATCCTTTCTCAAGGTATACCTCCTGTTTCCGTTGGGTCAGATCAGGTCACTTCGGAAAAAAAGTTTTCCAGGTTGACGATGGACTCGTGGGCGGTCTCCTGCAGAGAGCGGATCAGCTCGTCGCCCTTCATCATATCCCGCAGGGACAGGGCCTCCAGCAGGATGGCCAGATTCATGCCGCACAGGCCGGAGAATTTTTCCCCGCCGCACTGGGTCAGGACCTGATTGAACGGGGTGCCGCTGGCAATGTCAAAAAGGATGATGGAGCCTTCCGGCATACTGCGAAACAGCCGTATGGCATTGGCCCCATATTCGCTCACATCGGCGTTTTCCAGAAGAGGAAGGGCCACGGTGTTGGGGGCCTCTCCCATGATCATGCGGGCGGATTCCAGCAGGGCGGTACAAAGGGGACCGTGAGAGAGCAAGAGGATCCCCGGCAGATCTTTTTCAAACGTATCATTGCGCATATGTTGTGCCTCCTTCTGATTTAATTATACTACGCAAAGGACGTGCCACTACTCGTAGCGGAAAAACACTATTTTTAGAAAAGAGAGAGGGGAAACCCCCTGTTCTCAATGGCTGCAAGGGAAAAGAGAGCGGCAAAGCCCGAAGGGCGTTTTCAAAAAAATTTTTTGCGGAGGGGCCAAAGGCCTGTCCGGCCATGCTTTCGGGGGACGGGGAGGGAGGAAAGGGTGCGGGTGAGATTGAAAGAAAGCCCGGCCTATGCTAAAATGAGAAAAAAGTCGAATGGAGGCGCTCTTGATGGAGCTTCGTCAGACCCAAAGGCAGACCCAGATGCTGACACCCCAGATGGCCCAGTCCATCAAGATCCTTCAGATGGACATACAGGAACTGCGGGAGTATGTAGAGGAGGTTTTTCAGGAGAATCCCATGCTGGAGCTGCCGGAGCCGAAGGAGACACCGGATTCTCTGGAGGAGCTCAGCCGCAGGGTGGGGAGCCTGGCTGCCGGCGACTGGCAGAACGCCTACTATCATGCCCAGGACGCGGAAGAGGGACGGGGAGACCCGCTTTCCAGCGTGGGCTGTTTTTTGGATGAGGACAATGATCTGAAACGGTATATTCTCTCCCAGTTTATGGGGACTGAGCTGGAGAGCGATGTGATGGAAGGGGTGGAATTTCTGCTGGACCGGCTGGATCCCGGAGGATTTCTGGATGAGTCCCTGCCTGAGCTGGCCCGGGGGAGCGGCCTGCCCCAGCGGACCATGGAGCGGGCGCTGGTGGAACTCCAGGCGGCGGACCCCGCCGGAGTGGGGGCCAGAGACCTGCAGGAGTGCCTGCGCCTGCAGCTGGAGCGTCGGGCCGGGGACCACCGGCTGGCGGCAAGTATTGTGGAGGGACATCTGGACCGTCTGGCCAGAAATCAGTATAGCGCCATCGCGCGGGCCCTGAACGCCGGAGAGGGGGAGGTGAAAGCCGCCTGTGCCCTGATCCGGACCCTGAATCCCAAGCCGGGGTCGGGTTTCTCTGCCCGGGAAAATCTGGCCTATATCACGCCGGACGTGCTGGTGACGGAGGAGCGGGGCCTTTTTGAGATCACCATCAACGACGCCATGCTGCCCAGGCTCCGGCTGAGCCCATACTATAACAAACTTCTTCAGGATACCGATGACCGGGAGGTGCGGGAATATCTGGTGGAAAAGGCAAACCAGGCCAAATGGACGCTGCGCAGCATCGACCAGCGGCGCTCTACCCTCCTGCGCTGCACCCGGTGGATCGTGGAGCGGCAAAGGGAGTTTTTCCGGTTTGGGCCAAGCCGTCTCCTGGCCGTGACTATGGGGGATGCGGCGGGGGAGCTGGGGATCCATGAGTCTACGGTGAGCCGGGCGGTGAAGGACAAATATCTCCAGTGCTCCCGGGGAGTCTACCCTCTGAGCTACTTTTTCTCCCGCTCCCTGGGACGGGAGGGGACCTCTCCGGAGGCGGCAAAGGTCCTGCTGCGGGAGCTGGTGGAGGGGGAGAGAGTGCCTTTGTCCGACCAGAAGTTGTGTGAGGAGATGGCCTCCAGAGGGTTTCCGCTCTCCCGCCGGACGGTGGCAAAGTACCGGGAGGAACTGGGCATCCAGTCAGCTGCGGGACGAAAAAAGGAAGGGTAAGCAGATCTTTGACTTATTATACCATAGATCTTCAGTTAGAAAAACGAAAAATGAAGAATGGGGAAAAAGAAAGATCGTCCGGCGTTCCTTTAGGAACGCCGGACGATCTTTTGAAGAGGGGAGGGCTGGGGATCAGAACTCGGAATCCCTGACCCTGTCTGGGTCGATTTGGGCCAGGCACTGAAGTTCCTCCCCGGTGGGCTCCTCCATGACCTGATAGGAGTTCCCGATGGGGAAACCGGTATTTTCCGCCACTTCCTCATAGGTGACGCCGGGGTAGAGAAGGGAGAGCTCCAGTCTTCCGTTCCGCTTCTCGAAGACGCACAGGGGAGTGAACACCTTATCCACATTGCCATAGCTGGTGACAAAGTCCACATGCTCCACAAAGGTGCGCAGATCGTGTTTGGTGCGCCAGACCAGGGCCCGATGGGCGTTGGGCACCAGGACCGCGCTTCCCGCGCCGCCGGGAAGCTTGACCTTGGGCTTTGCGTAAGGGCCGATACAGGAATTGTTCAGGTGGGCGGTCTGGTCGATCTGGACGCCGCCCAAAAAGGCGGTATCCAGTCTGCCTCGGGCCGCCAGGTCAAAAATATCGGCCAGGTCGAAGCGGCACCCGGTGCCCAGGAACAGGTTGTCCCCGTCGGTGGAGATCTCCAGTTTTTCCGGGTGCATCCGGTATCCACCGGTGATATTGACATAGTTCAGATTTTTTCCATAGCAGCGGTCGGCCAACTGAATGGCTACGTGGGGGATGGTGGAGGCCAGACCGTGAAACACGCTCTCCCCGGCCCGAAGTTCCCGGGCAATGGCGGTGACCATCAGGTCGGCGGTACGGGAAATATCCTTTTGACTCATGCCTGCTCCCTCCCTTCGAGTCCGGCTGCGGCCAGCGCGGCGCCGGGTTCCTTGGCGGCGAGAAAGGCCCGCAGCTCCTCCCGGTCCACATCGTAGCAGCCGCTGACGGCGCAGGGGCTGGCGCCGCCGGGAAGATGGACCACTGCGGTAACGGCCACAGAGGGGATGTCGGCCCGGTGAGGGTCCTGGGTGAAGAAGCTTCCGGGAACGATCTCCTCGGCGGTGAGGACCAGCTTTTTGGCGGCCCGGGCGATGATGGCGTCCTCGTATACGGGGCCGGAGATGCAGGCGTTGCCCTCCTCATCGGCCTTCTGTACATGGAGGAAGGCCACGTCGGGGGCGATGGCCTTGACGGCCACCAGTTCCTCCCCGGTATAGGGGCACGTCACTTTCTGAAAGCCTACAGCGTCTAAAAGATCGGAGGCCAGCATTCCCCGGATGGGCAGGAAGGGAACACCGTAGATGGCGGCCCGCCAAGAGGTGATGACGGAGTAGCAGGCGTTCTCATTGGCCCGCACTGCGCCGGACTCCACTCCTTTCCGATACCAGCGGCACAGGCCGAACTCCCCCTCGTAGCCCACAAAGCCGGCGGTGACGGCGCTGACGCAGCCGGCGGCGCAGAGAAGGTCGGCCTCGTAGGCGATGGCGGTCTTGACCAGATGAAGCTCCTTCCGGCCCTGGCGGATCAGCTCCTTGACTGCCCCCATGGGGGAGCGGAACAGGGCGTTTCCGCCAAAGGCCACTGTGTCCCCGTCCCTGACCAGGGCCACGGCGGAAGACAGGTCCATGCATTTGGACATTTTGATCCCTCCTGATAGAAATGATGGTTGACGGTTTATTTGACCATTCCCGCCGCCAGCTGGACCGGGTCCCAGACGTAGTTGAAGGGGGGCGCGTAGCCCAGGTCGGCCAGGGCAAGCTGGGGGGCGGTGACTCCGGCCTCGATGGCCAGGGCGCACATGCCGATACGGCCGGCCGCTCCCTCCAGTCCGGCCAGCTGCGCCCCCAGAAGGGCCTTGGTCCCGGCGTGGAAGAAAAGCTTTACGGTGAGCTCGCAGCCGCCGGGATAGTAAGGCGGCCGGGTGTGGGCGGTGGTGGTGACCACCCGGAGGGGGATCCCCGCCTCCTGGGCCTCCCGCTCGTTGATGCCGGTGCGGGCTACCTCCAGATCGATCACCCGGCACATGGAGGTCCCCAGCGCGCCGGGGAGACGGCTGCCCTGTCCGCACAGGACCTCCCCCAGAATTTTACCCTGCTTGTTGGCGTTGGTGCCCAGGGGGAGATAGGCGGGCGTTCCCGTCACCTTGTTGGTGATGGTGGCGCAGTCCCCGGCGGCGTATATATGGGGAAGGCTGGAACGCATCTGATCATCCACTTTTACCGCGCCGTTGGGCAGCAGCTCCACCCCGGCGTCCCGCAGAAAGGCGGTGTTGGGCCGCACCCCCACAGAGAGGATGACCAGCTGGGCGGGATATTCCCCCTTGTCGGTGACCACGCCGCTTACCGCGGCTTCCCCCACAAGGGCCTTTACCGCCTCGCCGGTGTGCAGGACCACCCCGTGGCGGTCCAGGGCTTGAGAGATCAGGGGGGCGAAATCCTCGTCCATGACCATCATAGGCCGGGGAGCCATCTCGATCATGGTGACCCGCTTCTGGAGGCGGACAAAGGACTCGGCCAGCTCCAGGCCGATGTAGCCCGCCCCCACAATGACCACATCGGACACGCGCCTCTGCTCGGCCCAGGCTCGGATGTCCTGGGCGTCGGCGATGGATTTGAGGGTAAAGACTCCCTCCTTATCCCGGCCTTCCAGGGGAGGCAGGATAGGGGAGGCTCCGGTGGCTACCACCAGTTCATCGTAGCTTTCGGTGACCAGCTCGTCCGTTTCCAGGTTCCGGGCGGTGACCGTTCTGGCGGCCGGGTCCACCGCCACGGCCTCGTGGTTCAGCCGCAGGTCCACGCCGCTTTTTAAAAAGGCCTCCGGCTTGCGGATGCGGATCTTGTCCGCGTCATCGTTGACGCCGCCGATGTAGTAGGGAAGACCGCAGGCTCCGTAGGAGGTCTCCCGGGTCCGTTCAAAGACGACGATCTGGGCCTGAGGCAGACCTCTGCGGAGCTTGGAGGCCGCGCTCATTCCCGCGGCGTCTCCGCCAAGTATCACGATTTTCATAGAAATTCCTCCAGGTTTCAGTGTGGCGTGCCGCCCCCAAAAACACGAAGCTACGCGGAGGTCGTCCGCGCAGCTCCGCATTATGGGCAGTCAGCAAAGAGAATAGAGAGGGGGATATCTTGCTTTAGTGGATGAACAGACTGGCGACCAGGATGAGGGCCAGACTGATAACAGACTCCAGGAAGCACACCAGAGTGTAGGTCTTAAAGCCGCCCTCGGTGGACAGGCCGGAGATCTTGGCGGTGATCCAGAAGGCGGAGTCGTTGACGTGGGCGCCGCACAGGGTGCCGGAGAAGCCCGCCATGGCGATGAGGACAGGGTTGGCGCCCAGAGTGCCCATGGAGGACACGATGCCAAGAGCGGTGATCATAGCCACGGTGCCGGAGCCCTGGGCCACCTTCAGCAGGGCGGCGATGAGCCACACGAAGAGGATGATGGGCATGTTGACACTGTGGAGAATGGCCTCCAGCACAGAGCCCACGCCGGCGGCGGTCAGGACCTGGCCCAGGCCGCCGCCCATTCCGGTGATGAGGAGCACGGTGCCGGCGGCGCCAACAGCCTTGCTGATGCTCTTTTCCACCTGCTCAGCGGTCATACGGTGGTTCATCAGGCAGACGGCCATGGCGGCCACGGTGCCTGCCATCATGGCGAACTCTTTGGCGCCCAGCATTTGGACAAAGTCGGGGACCAGAGACGCGCCGTCGGCGTTTTTGCCCACGATGGCGCCCCAGACGGTGTTGATGAGAATGAGCACAATGGGAAGGGCGATGGGCAGCAGGGAGGCAAACATACCGGGCAGCTTGCTCTCGTCCCGCATCAGCTCCTCGGCGCGGGCGTTGGCCTCGGCCTCCAGAGCGGGATCGTGCTCCTCACAGCTCTCGGTCCAGAAGCCCTTGCGCTTAAGGAATACATTGTTGTAGATGAACATGGACAGCAGGAAGGTGGGAAGGCCGATGGCGATACCTGCCGCGATGGTCACTCCGATGGGCACGCCCATCAGCTCGCCGCCGGTCATGGGACCGGGGGTGGGGGGAATGAAGGTGTGGGCGATACCCAGACCGGCCACCAGACCGCCGACAAAGTGGGGAAGGATCTTCTGAGAGTTCTTCCGGGCCAGCGTTTTGGCCAGAGGGGTCAGAATCACGTAGCCCACATCGTAGAACACGGGGATGGAGACGATAAAGCCGGTGCTGCCCATGGCATAGTCGGCCCGCTTCTCGCCAAAGACCTTGAGAAGGCCGTTGGCGATGGTCTGCACAGCGCCTACATCGGCGACCAGCTGACCCAGCATAACGCCGAAGCCGACTGAGATACCGATCCCTTTTAATGTATTTCCGAAGCCTGTACTGATGGCTCCGACAGTGGCCGTCATGCCCACGTTGCTGGCAATGCCCATAAACAGAGCGCCGATGAACATGGCGATGGCGGCGTTGAGCTTAAATTTGAGGATCAGGACCAGAATGATCAGGATGGAGACCGCGAGCCATAGCAGGATGATAGAGTTTTCCATAGGTAAAGGTCCTCCTTTCAACATACCCAAAATCGTTTCTTTCTGATTGGGACATAGGGGGGCTTTTCTCTATTCTTTTGCACCCGGTATGGGAAGGAACAGGGGCCGGAAAAGGTCTTATTCCACCACAGCGCCGTAACTGGCGGAGCGCACTAGCTTGGAGTAACGGACCAGATAACCGTCGGTCACCTTGGGCGCGGGAGCCTTCCAGGCGGCCTTCCGCTTGGCCAGCTCCTCGTCGGAGAGCTTTACGTTCAAGGTGCGGTTGGGGATATCGATCTCAATGACATCGCCGTCCCGGAGCAGAGCGATCTCGCCGCCCTCGGCGGCCTCGGGGGACACATGGCCGATGGCGGCTCCCCGGGTGGCGCCGGAGAAGCGGCCGTCGGTGATAAGGGCCACCGTCTTATCCAGACCCGCGCCGCAGATGGCGGCGGTGGGGGTGAGCATTTCCCGCATACCGGGGCCGCCTTTGGGGCCTTCATAGCGGACAATGACCACATCGCCGGGCAGGATCTTGCCGGTGAGGATGGCATTCACCGCATCCTCCTCCAGGTCAAAGCACTTGCAGGGGCCGGAGTGGGTGAGCATCTCGGGGGAGACGGCGGCCTGCTTGACCACGGCCCCCTCCTTGGCGATGTTGCCGTGAAGGATGGCAAGGCCGCCCTCGTGATAAAAGGCGTTCTCCATGGTGTGGATGACG
>CATKDV010000050.1:0-3488 GCA_949746985.1 uncultured Eubacteriales bacterium
CCCAGGCCGAAGAGCCAGCCGTAAAACTGGGGGGAGACCACCGCGTCCACCGTCAAAGTGAAATGGTCTTTTCCATCGGGGATCAGCATGGCCTCCTGGCCGAAACGATCCAGCATCACGTTGACAAACCGGTTCTCACACCGCAGGCGGACCTTTGCCTCCCGGCCGGAGAACATATGGAAATGTTTCTGACCATACTCCGCCAGGTCAAAATTTTTGCAGCTTGCGTCCCCCTCCCGGGGAAGGCTGGTTACCGTGAGAGCGTGCATCCGGTCCACCCGGTAGTGCCGCAGTCCGCTGCCCCCCTGCTCCCAGCCCACCAGATAGTAGTTCTCATCGCTCCATATAAGGCCGTAGGGGGAGACCACATAGCGCTTCCCCTCCCGGCGGAAGACCTTTTCCCGGTGGGCATTATAGTCGAAATACTGGAAGGTCACCACCCGTCCGGCGGCGATGGCGGCGTGAAGGCGGTCGATGGCGTAGTAAACGCTCTCATTCTCCGTCTTCACCCGGCGGTCTACGTAGACCTGGCGTCGAAGCTGCTTGGCCTGATGCTCGCTGGTGAGGGCGGAGAGCTTGGCGATCAGGGCCTCGCTCTTTTTCCGGCTGATGAACCGGGAGGACTGGACCGCATCCACCAGCAGCTTCAGTTCCGGCAGTTCAAAGTCCCGCTCCCCTATGAACCAGCCGCCGCCCCGGCCCTTTCGCAGCTGCACATCCACCCCCAGATCCTGAAGGGTCTCCATGTCGGTATAGACGCTCTTTCGCTCCGCCGGGATGCCCTCTCGCTCCAGGACTTCGATCAGCTCTGGAGTGGAGATGGGGCGGTCCTCATCTCCCTTTTTCAACAAAACCTGGTACAGCACCAGCAGTTTGGCTTTTTGGTTACTCTTCTTTGCCATGGGAGCTTCCCCCTTTCACAATGATAGGATAGGGATTTTAGTGTCCTATAAATAGGACTATATCACAGGTATAGCTATTTTGCAAGAAATTTTTGTTTTTATTGCAAAACCCTTCTTGACAACCCTTTTCCCGCGTGATAATATTCTTATAGGATCCAACCTGTATAGAGGCGCGGAGCTCATCAGTACCCACCGGCAAGGCCAGGCAGCCGCCGGGGGAGAAAGGGAGCGCCGCCGAGGGAGACAGCGGTGCCTGCCGCCTGTTTCCCGGGCCGTCGGGAAATACCCGCCGGACTGTCACAGTTATCTGTTCTGTGGAGCGCTATCCGGGTCTGTGGGGCTGAAATAGGGTGTATACCCGGTCTTACATTCCTTTCGGACGTTCTCTGCAGAGAGCGTCCGCTTTTTTATCCCGGTCCCGGCACAGAAAGCGGCCCAAGCGCCGAAAAGTGCGGCCATATCCGGTTTCCCTTTACAAGTATCTGGGAATATGGTATAATAATTTATCTATCTGTCACGAGAATTTGAATCAATAGGACGCGAAAGTTTCAAATTTTATTGGAGGCGTTTTTTGTGCGTATTACTGCCATTCAAGTAGGACGGCTCTCCCTCCCCCTGTCCCACCCCTTCAAGACCGCCCTGCGCACCGTGGACCGGCTGGAGGACGTAGTGGTCCGGGTGGTGGGGGAAAATGGACTGGAAGGCTATGGCGAAGCGCCTCCCACCGCCGTCATCACCGGGGATACCACCGGCTCCATTCTCTGCGCCATCCAGGACTTCATCGCTCCCGCCGTCGTGGGGATGGACCTTGAGGACCTCCCGGCCGTCATGGAGCGACTTCAGGGCTGTATGGTCCACAACACGACCCCGAAGGCCGCTGTGGACATGGCTCTCTACGACCTGTGGGCCAAGACCCAGGGCAAGCCCCTTTACCAGCTCCTGGGAAATGCCAAGACCTCTTTTGAAACAGACATCACCATCTCGGTAAACCCGGTGGAGGAGATGGTAAAGGACAGTTTGGAGGCCGTGGGAAAGGGCTTCACCACCTTGAAGATCAAGGTAGGCAAAGAGGGCGCCGCCGACGTGGAGCGCATCGCCGCCATCCGGGAGGCGG
This sequence comes from uncultured Eubacteriales bacterium, assembly GCA_949746985.1. GTDB lineage: Bacteria > Bacillota > Clostridia > Oscillospirales > Oscillospiraceae > Vermiculatibacterium. The sequence goes on from CATKDV010000050.1 coordinate 2,017, forward strand.
TAGGTCCCGGCGTGAAGCTTCGGGTGGACGCCAACCAGGGCTGGACCGCCGCCCAGTCGGTGGCCATCATCAAGGCCATGGAGGATAAAGGGCTGGACATTGAGCTGGTCGAACAGCCCGTCCCCGCCCTGGACGTGGCGGGGCTCAAGTTCGTCACCGGGGAGGTGGATACCCCCATTCTGGCGGACGAGGCGGTATTCTCCCCCACAGACGCGGCCAACCTCATCGCCATCCACGCCGCCGACTATATCAACATCAAACTGATGAAGACCGGCGGGATCTGGAATGCCCTGAAGATCTGTGAGCTTGCCAAGCGGCACAATGTGAAATGCATGATCGGCTGTATGCTGGAAAGCCAGATCTCGGTAGCCGCCGCCGCCCACCTGTGCGCCGGTCAGGAGGTCATCGCCATGGCCGATCTGGACGGTCCCAGCCTCTGCGCTTGTGACCCCTTCCCCGGCGGCCCCCTCTTTGATGGGCCCACCATCTCCATGAGCGGCGACCCGGGTATCGGCGTCCAGTTCTCCACGGAGTGGAAATAAATTAAGTTAAAAATGAAAAGTCGCGGTGTCCGGCAAAGCCGGACTATTAAAATAGTCGCCTTCGGCGATAACAGAATACAGCTTTTTCACTTATCTTGTATCGTCTCCGCCCCCCGGCGGTCATGATAGGAGCCCCTCCGGCTCCACAACAAACGGAAGGAAGGATATGAAGCCATGAAACTTACCAAACGACTGACCGCCCTATCCCTGGCCGCCGCCCTCACCCTGGGTCTGGCCGCCTGCGGCGGCCAAAAGGATCCGGATCCCACCGTCAGCGGCGAGCCCGGCGGCGTCGCCCCCTCCGCGGAGGGCACCACTTACCGCCAGCTCTACTCCAGCGAGGTGGAGACCATGAACTACCTGACCACCACCACCTTCGAGAATCTGCGTATCCCCGCCAACGTGGTGGACACCCTCATCGAGTATGACTCCTACGGTGTGGTCCAGCCCTCTCTGGCCGAGAAGTGGGAGAGCAACGAGGACTCCAGTGAGTGGACCTTCCACATCCGCCAGGGCGTGAAGTGGGTGGACAAGACCGGGGCCGAGGTGGCCGAGGTCAAGGCTCAGGACTGGGTGGACGCCGCCTACTACATCCTGGACGCCAACAACGACTCCGGCAGCGAGTACAACTGGGATGTGGCCCAGGTGACCAACGCCCACAACTACTATGAGTACACCGCCTACCTTCTGGCTCTGGAGACCGCCACCGACGGGGTGGACGAGAACGGCAACCCCGCCAAGCTGGACGAGGACGGCGAGGTCATCAAGGAAGTGGCCCCCGTGGCCAAGGAGGACATCGGCGTGAAGGCCACCGACGACTACACCCTGGTCTTCACCCTGGACGCCCCCTGCCCCTACTTCCTGTCCATGCTGTGCTGGAGCGCCTTTATGCCCGTCAACGGCGAGTTCCTGGACGCCCATAAGGATACC
>CATKDV010000051.1:0-5235 GCA_949746985.1 uncultured Eubacteriales bacterium
ACGAGGAGAACAGTCTGACCGTCCGCTCCGTCACCGCTGCGGCGGCCAAGTAAGGAGGTCCTTCCATGCCTAATCTGCCGACTATTTTAGTGGGCCTTGCTGTGTTTGCTGTCTTTGCGGCCATCATCATCCGGGGGATCCGCAACCGAAAAAACGGCAAAGGCGGCTGCTCCTGCGGCTGTGACCAATGTCCGGGCCAGGGACTGTGCCACCCGGAAAAGAAATAAAAGACACCGCCGGCCCTGCTGGGCCGGCGGTGCTTTTTGTTTTTCCTCACTCCCGAAGCATTCGGTCCAGTTTGCTCCGCTTCAGGGCGGCGATGACGGCCAGCACAAGAGGCGGCGCGGCAATAAGGGCCACAGCGGCGTTGAAAACGGAGGCGGGGATCTTCTCGATCACCAGGAGCCAGGCCCCGGGCGCGGGGAGGCCCTGCTTCAAAAGGCCGGTGTAGAAGAAGGTCTTGGCAAAGTAGAGAATGTAGTAGGCCACGCAGCCCACCGCCGTGCCCGCCAGGGCCCTTCCGTAGGTCAGTCTGTCCTCCTTCAGGCTCCCACTCACCACAAGGCCGGTGGCCAGACCCATGGCCCCCTTGGTGAGGAAGGTGATCCAGCAGTCGCTGACGAACCGGGGATCGGTGAGGTCGTAAAGGAGCGAACCGACGCCGGCGGCCAGGCCGCCCAAGGGGCCCATGATGAGACCGCTGAGGCAGCAGAAAATGTTGGCCAGGGTGAAGGAGGTCTGGCTGCCGATGGAGAGGGGCAGAACGATACGGGCATAGTTGCCGGCAAAGACCAGGGCGGCCATCATGCCCAGCAGGGCCAGCCTGCGGGTGGAAAAACGGTTTGTATTCACAGGGCATCCATCCTTTCTTGAAAGCATTCCCAGTATAAGACAAAACTGGCCCTTAGAAAAGAGCCAGTTTTGATAAAAATTAAGAGGCCAGATTTTGGGGCGACCGTGAAAAAAAGAAGCCGTTGGATCTACCGCAGGGCCCAGTTTAACATCATCAGCAATCCGAACCCGGGGATCCCCAGGATCCCCAAGATAAGAGCGTTAAACAGGTTGACGCCCAGCCCGGCCCCCAGGAATTGTCCCACGGGGGCAAAAATGGTTAAAAAGCAAAGTCCCAGACCCGTCCGCCCCGCCAGGCGTACCAGGCTTCCCAGGGGCCGCCGCAGCATCGTCAGGGCCATCATTACCCCCAGACTGCCCAAAAGCCACGGGAGCGCGGCTGTCCACGCCCCGCTCATTCAGGCCACCGGCAGGACTCGGGGCCCTGCCGACTCCAAGACCTGGGAAACGGGGGGATCTGACTCCAAGGCCTTTCGGCGGCGGAGCAGATAGGAATAGCGGGCCTGCAGGGATTGTATCTCATAGATATAGGATTCCACCAGTTCCCCGTCCGAGGCGGCGTTAAACCCGGCATAGGCCTGGGCGATCAGGGCCCGGGTCTCCAAAAGCTGTTTTTCCAATTCCTTTGCCTCGGGGGATGGGCCGCTTTTGCGGCTCCAAAGCGTTCCTTTTCCCATGGGTGGCCACCGTCCTTTCACTCCATTGTATGGAAAGTGTGGACAAATATGCCGGAGATTATACACCGGCGGCGGTCACTGCCCAAGGGCGGACAGGTCCTGAAGAAAACGGTCCCAGGCCTGGGGCTGTTCCACAAAATATTTGGGGCAGAGCTTTCCTGTCACGTCATAGTGGCGGATCACAGCCTCTGGGGCCAAGTCATAAAATTCTTGCAGCCAGCTGACCAGCCGAAGGAGGGAGGCGTAGCTCTCGGGGGTGAACTTCCCCGTCTCATCCGGGTGACAGACCTCGATGGAGAGGGTGTCCTTGTTGCGCTGGCTGGAGCAGTAAGCGATCTCCCCAATGGGAACGCAGAGGATCACCTCCCCGTTTAGCCCCACGAGGAAATTGCTGCTGGCATATGTTTCATGGCTGCGGGACAGACCCTCGAAGTAGCTCCAATTCTGTCCGGCTGAGGTGCCGGGGTTGCCCACATAGTGGACTACGATCCCGTTTACCGCCTCCATGGACGTGCCGGGGCGGGACCACTCGTTTACCGGAAGAAGCCGCTCTTCGATCCAGGAGGGCAAGGATTCGGGGATGGGAACGGGGGTGGGCCGGGAACGGGAGCGAACCAAAAATAAAGCCAGCAGGGCCAGGGCAAAGAGACCCGCAGACGCTTTCAAAGGCGCCTTGGGAAGTTCGCCCCGGCCCTGCCGGACAGACCTTTTGTTCGCCATATTTCTCCCTCCTTTTCCTGTTTTTATCATAGCACAGGCGGGTGGGAGCAGGTCTTACTTTTTTGTGAATTTTATGCTCCTTTGTATTTTTTTCGGGTGGCGATCCCGCCCCGGATATGGCGCTGGGCCTTGTTTTCCTCCAAAACCGCCTTGGCCTGGAGGTAAAGGGCCCGGTTAAAGGCGGGCAGCCGCTCGCTTAGGTCCTTATGTACGGTGGATTTGCTCACTCCAAAGCGGTCCGCCGCGGCGCGGACGGTGGCCCGGTTCTCTATGATGTACTGGGCGAGCCGCACGGCCCGCTCTTCCATGTTTCCTTTCACGCGCAACACTCCCCAACGTGTTCGTTCTGGAAAAGATATATGTGTCTGGCAAGGCAAATATGAGTTATCCCTGCGCGATCAATCCCAAGAATACCGCCCCCGCCGCCCGGGCGAAATCCCGGGCGCCGGCCAGCGCCTCTTGAAGGGTGTTGCCGTGGGTGCCCACCTCCACCAGCAGGGAGCCGGGGCGGAGGGCTTGGTTATAGGCCGACTTCCGCAGGGCCAAGGGCCGGGCCAAGGTGGGGTAGAGGGTATCCAGGTTTTTTTGGAGCTTGGCCGCCAAGGCCAGGTTGTCCCGCCAGCCGGGGTGGTCGGCGCCTCCGGCATCGGTGCCTACCACCACCATGACTTGGGCGGTTTTGACCCGGTCCACGGTGGTCACCGCCTTATAGACCGTGCCGTCGCTGCCCACCAAGGCGTCCCGGTGGACGTCCAGTATGATCTGGATGGTGGGGTACTGCTTCAGATATTCCTCCACCGCCGCCCCGGAGCGGCTGTAGGCGCCGTTGTAGGCGGGGTAGTCATAGACCCCCCGGTCATGGATCACGCTCAGGCCCATCTCGGTAAATACCGCCTCCATCTCGTCCCCCACCCGAAGCATATTATAGGGCTCTTCCAAGGTGCGGGTATTGTTGTCGCTGGGGGCGTATACGTCCACATCGTCAGGGGTATAGGCCTCGGTGGTGTGGGTGTGGACAATGAGGATCTGGGGGCCTTCCGAGGCGGGGGACAGGGAGAAGGGCAGGTCCTGATAGAGGGCGGAGGCAAGGTCCACCTCCCGGTCGGTGCGGTTATATAAGTAGAGCCCCGCCCCGGTGGCGTAGCCCTCGGAGGACACGGGGGTCAGGGTCCGCTCCACGATGTTTTCCGGGGCGGCGGTGGCGGGGGGCTGGCCGGTCTCGTCGTCATGGTCGGGGGCGGGCTGGGCGTTGGGCAGAGGGTCCGGGGAGGTGGTGGGTTGGGGCTCCGGGGCCTGTTCCTCCCAGTTCCCCGGATTCCGCTCCAACAGGAGGGATTGGGACACCGCCAGCCGCTGCCAGAAGGAGAGGGGGCTGTCCACCTGCCCCAGCTCGGTGCGCAGGGCGGCGGTGACGAATGTTTCACTGCCCTCCAGTTCCCCGGCCCAGCCCCCGGCGGCGCCCACCACCAGCCACAGGGTCACGGCGGCCAGACAGACCGCCGTCCCCCGGCGAAAGACCCGGCCCCAGTGGATGTTCCCCATCGCTTGTCCCTCCTCTGTGTCCTTTGCGTTTGGAACAATATATGCAACGAGCGGGAGGGGATATGACAAAGGAGACCACCGAAGAAAACTTCTCCGAAGGTCTCCTTTTCCCAGTCTGTCAAGTCCATGTTTTGAACGATATCCTCGATTTGTCGCCGCCGCATGGCTGCAGATGCAGGACGGCCACATTACCAGAAGCACCCTGGCAAAGTTCGAATTGGGATGGTTACTCCACCAGCATTTCCAGCCCCTCCAAGTCAAGCTGAGGCTGGAGGGCGAGGCTGACGGCGTAGCCGATGACCTTGCCGAGGTCGGCCACCCGCTGGTCGATATCCCGGGGGGTCACCATCAGGGAGGCTCCGGGCGCTCCCGCCAAGGCCGCCGGGTCCGCTTCCTTTCCCGTCCCCTCCAGAATGTCCGCCGCCAAGGTGGCCCCGTCTACCACGGTGGGTACTCCCACGGCGATGACGGGCACCCCTAAGCTGGCCTGATCCAGCGCGAAGCGGTGGTTGCCTACGCCGGAGCCGGGGGCGATGCCGGTGTCGCAGACTTGAACGGTGGCGCACAGCCGCTCCACCCGGCGGGCCGCCAAGGCGTCGATGGCGATGACCGCCTTGGCGTCGATCTTTTCCTCCACCGCCTTTACGATCTCTCCGCTCTCCACTCCGGTGGTGCCCAGCACCCCCGCCGCCAAGGCCGCCACGGAGCGGAAGGAGCCAAAGTGCTCGGGGGACAGGGAAATGAGGTGGCGGGTCACCAAGGTCTTGTCGGCGGCCTGGGGACCGATGGCGTCAGGGGTGATGGCCCGGTTGCCCAGCCCCACCACCAGTACGTCCCCTTCGGGGGGCATCAGGGGGGCCAGAAGGGCCGCCAGCGACTTTACCGCCCGGGGAAAGGCCCCCTCCTCCCGGCGCTCCAGCCCAGTCAGATCCAAGGTGTGGTACACCCCCTCCGGCTTTCCCAAGGCCGCAGCCCCCTCGGCGCTGGTGACGCGCACGGTGGTGAGGGGGAAGCCCTCCGCTTGGGTATTCTCACAGGTCACTCCCGGCAGCTGGGAGCCGCCGCTTCGCAGCTCATGGGCCTCTAAGGCCAAGTCTGTTCTTCGTTCCAGCATAAAAATGCCCCCGTTTCAGCACAAGATATTGTGGTTTTCTCCGCATCATCCTTCTATTTTGGGCAGAAAAGTCCCCGCTATGCGAAAAAATCGGAAATTGTGAAAATAATTCTTGCATTTTGGGCGGCAGTCTGCTAAAATAGATACCTGCACGGGCGTAGTGCCCGTAAAATCGTCATTCGGAGGAGGTGTTTGGTTTGCCGAACATTAAGTCTGCTAAGAAGCGTGTTCTGGTGAACAAGGCCAAGGCGCTGCAGAACAAGACCGCCCGTTCCGCTCTCAAGACTGACATCAAGAAGTTCGAGGCCGCGGTGGCGGAAGGCAACCGCA
>CATKDV010000052.1:0-12682 GCA_949746985.1 uncultured Eubacteriales bacterium
TGGGGTCGTCCAGGGCGGCCTCGATCTCGTCCATGACCACGAAGGGGGTGGGGCGGACCTTCAGGATGGCGAAGTAGAGGGCGATGGCCACGAAGGCCTTCTCGCCGCCGGAGAGGAGGGTGATGATCTTCAGGCTCTTGCCCGGGGGCTGGACCTTGATCTCGATGCCGCAGTTGAGGATGTCCTCCGGGTCCTCCAGCTCCAGGGTGGCCTTGCCGCCGCCGAAGAGTTCGGTGAAAGTGCCCTGGAAGGCCTCGTTGATCTTGATGAACTGGTCGGCAAAGATGCGCTCCATCTCTCCCGTTACGTCGGCAATGACCTTCAGCAGTTCCGTCTTGGACTGGCGCACGTCGTCCCGCTGGCCGGTGAAGTAAGTGTAGCGCTCGTTGACCCGCTGGAACTCATCGATGGCGTCCAGGTTGATGTTGCCCAGGGCGGAGATGGAGCGCTTGAGCTCCCCCACCCTTCTCTGGGCTTTGGGGACGCTCTCCAACTCCAGGCGCTGGGCGCGGGCGGCCTCGTGGGTGAGCTCGTAGGTCTCCCACAGCCGGTCCAGGATCTGCTTTTCCTCCATCTCGGCGGAGACCTTTTTCTGCTCTAAGACCGAGACCTCCCGCTCCATGGCAAGGAGCTCGTTATTTTTGTCCCGGCTCAGCTTGTCGGCTTTGGTGCGCTCCCCCTCCAGGTCCAGCCGCTCCTGGTTGAGGCGTTTGATCTCATCCTGTTTGGCGGCGGACTCGGCTTTGATGGCCTGGAGCTGTTCCTGGTTCCGGCGGATCTGGTCCTCCAGGTCCTGGTTCTGGGTTTTCAGCTCTCCGATCCGGCGGGTCCGGTCCTCCCGGTCCCCCACCATGTCCTTTCTCAGATCCTCCAGTTCCCGGAGAGACTGCCGGGCCGCCAGGGTCTCCGCCTCCAGGGCCGCCTTTTGGGCGTTCAGGAGGGCGACCTCGCCCTGGATGGCCTCGCTTTTTTCCCGGGCCTCGTTCTGGCCCCGGATCTTGCTGTCCGCTTCAGCCCGGAGGGCGGCGGCGGCGCCCTCCAGTTCCTCGATGCGTTTCCGGGCGTTGGCTGTATCCTCCTCGGTGCGCTGGGAGCGCTGAGAGAGCTGCTCCAGCTCCTGCCGCCACTCGTCCCGCTGGCGGCGGATATCCGCCGCAGCCTGGTCCAGATGGCCCACCCGCTCCTCCAGCTTCAGGATGTCGTCCTCATGGGAGCGCTGCTGGGCCTGGGCGGCGTCCATCTCATACTGGGCGCCGGTGACCTCCCGTTTTGCCTCCTCCAGGGTCTTGGCGGCGGCAGAGAGCTTTTCGTTCAGGTCCGTTTCCTGCTCCCGCAGGCGCTCCAGCTCCCCCTGGCGGCTGAGGATGCCCGCCGTCTTGGAGGCCGAGCCGCCGGTCATGGAGCCGCCGGGATTCAGCACCTGGCCGTCCAGGGTGACGATCTTCAGCCGGTGCTTATATTTCCGCGCCATGGCGATGGCCTTATCCATGTCCTCGGCAATGACCGTCCGGCCCAGGAGAGAGGCAAAGACCTTGCCATACTTTTTCTCACACTCGATAAGCTCGTCTCCCATGCCAACAAAGCCGGGCTCGTCCGCCACGCCGGTCTCCTTGAACTCCTGGGGCTCGATGGCGTTCAGGGGCAGGAAGGTGCACCGGCCCCCGTCCCGGCGCTTGAGGTACTGGATGGCATTTTTCCCGTCCTCCTCCCGGTCCACCACGATGTTCTGCATGGCGGAACCCAGGGCGGTCTCGACGGCCACGGTATACTCCCGCTCCACCCGGAGAAGCCCCGCTACGGGGCCAAGGATCCCCTTGAGCTGCCCCCGCTCAGCCTCTCCCATCACCATCTTTACCGCTTTGGAGTAGCCCTCGTAGAGCTTTTCCATCTCGGAGAGCATATGGATGCGCTGCTGGAGGGCGCTCTGCTCCATCTGGAGCTTTACGTGCTTCTCGTCAGCCTCCTGGAGCTTTTTCATCCGGCTGGACAGGCGCAGGGCGTAGCCGCTGATGATATTTTTGATGGAGTCCCGGTCTTCCCGGGCCTCGCTGAGTTCTTTTTGGGCCTCTTTGACCTCCGTCTCGGCGGCCTCCAGACGCTCCTCTCCGGCGGCAAGCTCCTGGCGGACCGTCTCGTCCCGGTCCAGCACCTCCTGAGCGGCGGCGGCCAGGGCGGAGAGCAGGGCCTTGGCCTCGGCGGCGGAGGCGGTCTCCACCGCCTCCTTCTGGCGCAGGGCCTCCATCTCGGCGGCAAGGCTGCCCGCATTGCGGCCTGCCTCGGCGGCCTCCTCCTGTTTGGCGGCGATCTGTCCCTCCAGGGCGGCGATCTCCGCCCGGATCTCGTCCAGGCGGCTTTGGCGCTGCCTGATCTGCCCCTCGATGGATCCGGCCCGGCCCTCCTGGGTCTCCAGCTCCCGCTGGAGGCGGTCGGTGTTTTCAATGTTGTTCTGGATATTGGCCTTCAGGACCTCGATGGCCTTCTCCCGCTCGTTGGCGTCGGCCTGACGGCCCATCATCTCGAAGCGGATCCCCTCCGCATCCATCTCCTTTTGGCGCATCTGCTGGGCGATGGCCTCGGCGGCGGCATAGAGCCGCTCCACCTCCGCCTGGACCTCCCCTTTCCGGCGGACGGCGTTTTCGTAGTCGGACTGGATCTTGATGCTGCCGGTACGGATCCGGTCCAGCTGCTCCATCCACAGGGAGATCTCCAGACCCCGCAGCTCATCCCGGAGGATGAGGAACTTTTTGGCCTTCTCCGCAGAGACCCGCAGAGGCTCCACCTGAAGCTCCAGCTCGTCGATCTTATCGTTGATCCTCGTCAGGTTCTCCTCGGTCTTTTCCAGCTTCCGCTCGGCCTCCTCTTTCCGGTGGCGGTAGCGGGAGATGCCAGCCGCCTCCTCAAAGACCTCCCGGCGGTCGGAGGATTTGATGGACAGGATCTCGTCGATCTTGCCCTGACCGATGATGGAATAGCCCTCCCGGCCCAGACCCGTGTCCATAAAGAGCTCGTTCACATCCCGGAGCCGGACGGAACGGCGGTTGATGTAGTATTCACTCTCTCCCGAACGGTAGTACCGCCGGGTGACCATGACCTCACTTTCCTCCATATGGGGGAAAAGGTGCTCGGTATTGTCCAGCACAAGGGACACCTCGGCAAAGCCCAGCTGCTTGCGCTTGGCTGTGCCGCCGAAGATCACGTCCTCCATCTTGCCCCCCCGGAGCGCCCGGGTGGACTGCTCCCCCATGACCCAGCGGATGGCGTCGGAGATATTCGATTTTCCCGAGCCGTTTGGTCCCACAATGGCGGTGATATCCTCGTCAAAGGAGAGCACCGTCTTGTCGGGAAAGCTCTTAAAGCCCTGGATCTCGAGCGCTTTAAGGTACATGTACTCCCTCATTTCTTTTGGGGCGGCGCTTTTGCCGCCCCCTCTTTTTGGGACATAGCGATGGATATTATATTATAGCAAAATTTCTCTGTCTTTGCAATTGTTTTTCATCGAGTTTCACCAGCCTCTCAGCCCTTGCAAAGCAAGCGGATACGTGCTATCCTTAGTGACAAGGAAAAGAGGTTTTTACACATATGCAGAAAAAAAATCACGAACTCGATATGTGCAGCGGCCCCCTGGCCCCCAAGCTGCTGCTCTTCGCCCTGCCCCTGATGCTCTCCAGCATCCTGCAGCTTCTGTTTAACGCCGCGGATGTGATCGTTGTCGGAAAATTTGCCGGGGACGCCTCTCTGGCGGCGGTGACCTCCACCGGGTCCCTTATCAACCTGCTCATCAACCTGTTTATGGGGCTTTCCATCGGCGCCAACGTCATAGTGGCCCACTCCATCGGGCATGGGGATGAGCAGCGGGCGGGGCGGGCGGTCCATACGTCGGTGGTGGTCAGCCTTGTCAGCGGCCTTATTCTGGCTGTGGTGGGCTTCTTCGCCGCCCGGCAATTCCTGGAATGGATGGGCTCCCCGGAAAATGTCATCGGTCTTTCCACCCTTTACCTGAAAATTTACTTTTTGGGTATGCCCGCCTCCCTTTTCTATAACTTCGGAAGCGCTCTGCTCCGGGCGGCGGGGGATACCCGGCGGCCCCTCAACTACCTGTCTGTGGCCGGGGTCGTCAACGTGTGTCTGAATCTGCTCCTGGTCATCGTTTTTCACCTTGATGTGGCGGGGGTGGCCATTGCCACCATCATCTCCCAGTACATCTCAGCCCTTCTGGTGCTGCGGTGCCTGTTGAGGGAGTCCGGCCCCCTCCATCTGGACCTCAAGCAGCTCCGGATCGACAAAGACATCTTTTTCGGCATCGTCCGCATCGGTCTGCCCGCCGGATTTCAGGGCATGGTCTTCTCCATCTCCAACGTGGTCATCCAGTCCTCCATCAATTCCTTTGGAGACATCGTTATGGCCGGTTCAGGGGCCAGCGCCAATATCGAAGGCTTTGTCTATATGGGCATGAACGCTTTTTACCAGACCTGCCTCACCTTCACCAGTCAGAATTACGGCGCAGGCAAGTGCGACCGGGTGGATAAGGTCCTTTTGTGGTGCCAGTTCTACTCTCTGGTCACAGGGCTTTTGCTGGGCAATCTCGCTTATCTATTTGGGCCGCAGCTCCTGAGCATATATTCCCCCAACCCCGACGTCATCGCCCAGGGAATGATACGGCTGCTCTATGTCTCCGCCCCCTATTTTCTGTGCGGTATCATGGACGTGATGGTGGGCTCCCTTCGGGGCCTTGGCTGGTCGGTGGCCCCCATGTTCGTGTCCATTGTGGGCGCCTGCGGCCTGCGGCTTTTGTGGATCGCCACCGTTTTCCAGGTCTACCGCACTCCCCAGTGCCTCTATTTCTCCTATCCTATCACCTGGATCGTCACCGGAGGCGTGCACATCCTCTGCTTCCTGGTCATCCGGCGAAAGGCTTATGCGAGAGTCGCCGATCTGGCTGAGTCGAACCCATGAGCTTTTACCGGAACAGGATTTTCCCCGTCCTGGCCGGTGGCCTGTGGGTGATCTTTCTCTTTCTAGACTTAACAAATACGGCAGACAGCACCTGGGTGAAATTTGCCGCCATCTGCCTGTGCTGTATCACCGCCCTGCTGGGCGCCCATACTGTGGATGGGAAGCTGGTGGCCGCCGCCCTCTGCCTCACTGTAGGGGCTGATTGGTTCCTGCTGGTGCGGAACGACCATTACCTTTTGGGGATCGGGCTGTTTATCGTGGTACAGCTCATCTACGCCTATCGGCTGTGCCTGCACCGGGGGAAGGTCGTCACGGGAAGCATTTTTGTCCGTCTTCTGGCCCTCGGGGCCGCGGTCCTGATCGCCCTCAGGGGAGAGTGGGTCGCCGCCTTTTCCGTCTTCTGCTTCGCCAACCTCTCCGTCAATGTGCGGGAGGGATATACCGGCATCTATTCCGGCGACTCTCTGGCAATCCTGAGGCGGCCTCTCCGAAACCGTTTTGGCTGGGGCCTGTTCCTGTTTCTCTGGTGCGACCTGTGCGTCGGCCTCTATAATCTCGGCATCCTCACGGCCTTTACCCGCATCGGCATATGGCTGTTTTACCTTCCCTCCCAAGTGCTGATCGTTCTGTCCCAAGAACAAGAAAAGGGGAATCTTGATGAAAAAGCCTTCTAAACTCTTCTCTGTCCTCACCTCGGCGGCCCTGGCCCTGTTTTTGCTCACCGGGGCGGTGGCGGCGCCCATCCTTTGGCGCGGATTTTACTATGGGCAGATCGACGCCCTCTCCCTCCCCGCACGGACCGGTTTTTCCCCGGCGGTCATCCGGGGGGCCTTTGACGAGGTCATGGACTATCTGGTAAAGGGCGCCCCCTTCGGCACGGGGGAGCTGCGCTGGTCGGAGAGCGGCATGGCTCACTTTGCCGACTGCAAGGTCCTGTTTCAGCTGGATTTCCGCATTCTGGAGATCTCTGCCGTCTTTTTGCTGGTCATTCTTTTGCTCACCGCCACCAAAAAGCTGGTCCTCCACCGCTTTGGCGGGCGGGGACCCTGTTTCTGGACCTTCGCTGCCATGGCGGCGGCCATTCTGGTCTTCGGGCTTTGGGGGCTTTTCAGCTTTGAGTCCCTTTTTACCGCCTTCCACACCCTCTTTTTCCCCGGCAAGGACAATTGGGTCTTTGACTACCGCCTGGATCAGATCATCCTCATCCTGCCCGCGGATTTCTGGGCAAGGGCGGCAGCCCTGGTGGCTGGGCTTGCCTTCGGCGTGGGCGCCCTGCTGGCTGTTCTGGAGGAGGTCCTCCACCGGGTCAAAACGCCCAGGAGCATTTATGAGGAGATCCGCAGGATGGAGGATCAAGCGTAAAAATAAGGCCGTATGGGAAAACCCATACGGCCTTGTTTTTACAGCATTTTTACGATCACCACCAGCGCCGCCACCAGCAGCGCTGCAAGGATAAGCTGGAGCAGTTCCGACCTGCGGTTGGCTTTTCTGCCCTCCTCCGTCTTGCCGTACGCGATCTGGTCATCCAGCTCCAGACCGGCGGGAAGGTTGGCCTGGAGCAGTCCCAAAACGCGGTAGGCCTCCTCCTCGGTGCGGAAGTACCCGTTCCAGAGCGGCTTTTCCTCCTCCGCAAACAGATAGAGACTGTAACAGGAGCGGACATGCCCCCGCCCCACCGTGTACGACTCTTTTGTCAGCCTGGCCCGGCGGATATTCCGGTTTTTCCAGACCCGGCTCTTTCCGGGACGGCGGAAATAGGCATAGTCCGCCCCCATCCACAGCGGGCAGGGCTTGACCTGTGGTCCGGGCGGACAGGCGATCTCCGTGGCCTGCCCCATCTGCCGGGCAAACTCCTCCCGCTCCCCCGGGGTGGGCAGGACCTCCTCCACCGAAGCCAGAAGGGGCTTGATAAACCGTCTTTTATAGTCTCCCATGGTCCAGGCCGCGGCCAGGATAGCCACCTGGAACAGGAGGGCCGCACCCTGTGCGGCTCCGCCTCCGTCCAAAAGCATGACCACCGAACCCAGAGCGCTGAGTCCCATAAAGGCCGCGATGGCGTATGTAAACAGCCGCACCTTCCCATACTGCTCCCTGATGGCGGAAAGCTCCCTTTCCTTCCACTGTTCAAACACGGTCCTCTCCCCTTTCCATAAAAGATGCCGGGAATATATCGCCTTCCCGGCACCTTCTCTCTTTTATCTTTTCTCTCTTATCTTCCCGACGGCCGCCTTCGCCGCCATCTGCTCCGCTTCCTTCTTGCTGTGGCCCTGGCCTGCTCCCACGACCTCACCGTTGAGCTCCACCTCCACGGTGAAGACCTTGGCGTGGTCAGGTCCTGCCTGCCCGGTGAGACGATAGGTCAGCACCTGTCCGCTCTCCCGCTGGACCAGCTCCTGCAATGCGGTCTTGAAATCCCGGCTGGCGGCCTTCTCCGCCTCCCTGTCCAGAATGAACCGCTGGACGATCTTCCGGGCCTCGGGCAATCCACCGTCCAGAAAGACGGCGGCCAGCACCGCCTCCACCGCGTCGGCCCGAATGGAGGGCCGCTCCCGGCCTCCTCCCTGATCCTCGCCCTTGCCAAGGCGCAGATAGGCTCCCAGATCCAGCCGGTCCGCCACCTCCACCAGGCTCTCCTCCCGCACCAGGGCCGCCCGGGTCCGGGTCAGGTCCCCCTCGGGCAGGTCGGGGTGCTCCCGGTAGAGGAAATCCGCCGTCACCATGCCCAGGATAGCGTCCCCCAAAAACTCCAGCCGCTCGTTGCTGCCGCAGGGGGTGTGGTTTTCATTGGAGTAGGAGGAGTGGGTCAGGGCGTTCTCCAGCAGGGTCCGGTCCCGGAAAGTATAGCCCAGTTTGGTCTCCAGGCTCTCCATCACTCGCCCAGCTTCTTCTGAAGGTAGTTCACAAGGTCGCCCACGTTGTGGATGGAGGTGATATCCTCCTCCCCCATCTCCTCGACGCCGAACTCCTCCTCCAGGTTCATGGACAGTTCCACCAGGTCCACCGAGTCGGCCCCCAGCTCCTCAAAGCCGGTGTCCTCGGTAATATCCTCCGCCTCCAGTCCAAACTGCTCGGAGAGCAGCTTTGCCAACCGTTCAAAAATCATATGGATCGCTCCTATCCTTCAAGGTCTTTCCCCCGCCTTCCGACCGGGGGCGATTTCACTATGATAATAGGCAATATCTTCCACGCTGTCAAGGGGGGAATTCAAAATTTTTCTTCTCCGGCCTTTCTCGACAAAAAACGGCAGTCGCAACAAAAGACCCGAAAAATCTCTTTTTCGGGTCTTTTGCTCTTCAGAATCCTTTATTTTGTGTAAGCAGCCGCCTGCTGACCCGCAACGCGCCCCGTTGTAAAACCAAACTGAATGGCCGAGCCGCTGGCAGGATAGGTCTGGTAGAAGAAATCGCCGTTGGCAACGGCGCCCGCCGCATAGAGTCCGAGGATGGCGTTCCCCGCCGCATCCAGCACCTGGGTCTGAAGGTCAATCTTTACGCCGCCCATACTCCCAATGGTGGCGGGAACCACCTTCAGAGCGTAGAAGGGAGCCTGCTCAATAGCCGTCATCTTATCTGCCGCTTTTCCAAAGTCGTCGTCAGAGCCCTTTGCGCTCAGTTCGTTATACCGTGCTACAGAGGCTTCCAGAGCCTCGGCGGGCATACCCGTCATAGCGGCGAGCTGCGCAAGGCTGTCCGCCCGGTAAGCAAATCCGCCCTCCACCGCTTTATCCAGCGTCTCGTTGGGCTCGGCAGAATCAAAGATACTGTAAAACAGGTCCGAACCGGTCTTTTTCATGTTGGCGTAGAAGATGGGATAGTCGATGGTTTCGTTGGTATACCGCTCTCCCTGTTCAGTTACACTCAGACAATTCGCAGTCCGCAGGCTGTTAATGGGGTCCCGGTAGGTTACGCCCGGCACTGCTCTAAAGCCGATAACTCCACCCTTGAACACGGTATCGGCGCCCACCGCCTGCGCCATTACGATGCCGTCGCCGGTGTTGCCGGGAGAGGCGTAACTGGTCTTGCTGACCAAATCCGGAGAATACTTCTTCGTGGTCTCATAATCCGCGTCAAAGCCGCCCGAGGCAAGGACCACCGCGCCGGCGGTAATGTTCAGGGTGTCCTTTCCTGACTGCGCCTTTACCCCGCATACCGCTCCGTCCTTTGTAAGCAGCTCTGTGGCCCGGGTATTCAAAAGAATCTCCACCCCCTCCTCCTGGGCCTTGTTGGTCAGGGGGATGATAAAGCCTACGCCACCGTTTGCCGTCTTGATGCCCCGCTTTACGCCGGCGGTTCCGGGAGCGGAAATATTCTCGCCCAGTTCCACGCCGTTCTCCACAATCCAGTCGATGGTCTCGCCGGAATGCTCCGCTACAAAGCGTACTAGGTCAGCATCCGCGTTCCCCTCGGCCCGATCCATCCAGTATTTCGCCAACGCGTCCACACTGTCCCCTTCCAGACCATATTCCGCTTGGATTCTACTGCCGGTTCCGTAGACAATACCGCCGCAGATGTAAGTATTGCCGCCCACGTGGGGCAACTTTTCCAGCACCAGAACCGAAGCCCCCGCGCGCCTTGCCTCCAAGGCCGCGGCAATACCGGCTGCGCCGGAACCGATCACTACCACGTCCGCCTCTTTTTCGATGGTCTGGCCGGGGGTATCGTCTTGGGCCGCCGCCTTCTGGAAGTCCTCAGGGTCGCCGCCTGCCATACGAATGGCCTCGGTAACGCCGCTGATAATCGCGGTGCTGGTGACCGTAGCTCCCGTGACCGCGTCCACATTCAGGCTCTGCCCCTCAATAATGGCAGGAATGAGGGTGGTAAAGGCCGTGTCTCCAATTCCTTGGGTCTCCGCCTGCTCCAAAACCTCCACGTCCGCAATCCTATGTTCCTCCATCGTGACTTTCATCAGAATGGTGGCATTATGTCCAAAAATGGAAACCTCGTAACTGCCCGGCGTCAGAGTCACGTCAGAAACCTCCGGCGTTGCCTCTGCCGAAACTGTCGGCTCCGGCGGCTGGGACTCCTCTGGGGCTTTTGGGGCGCAGCCTGCCGCAAAAACCAGCAGCAGCGCCAGCAAGAGTGGGATTTTACGTTTCATGTTTCTTTCCCCTTTCTTCATTTCATTCTATTTTCGTCCTTTTTTGTCTTTCTTCGACGGTTAATTTTATCACAAAAAAAGTGCGCTGGGAAATACCAATAACGTATCCCAGCGCAGCAGTTATGATTTTTTCTTATGACTTCTCCTGTCTCCGGAAAGCAATATCCCCTTCAGCTCTGTCAGCGCCGGCGACACATTTCCTTCCCGCCATACGCAGACGGTCCCAAACTTCTTAGGGCTGTCCAGTATAGGGATATACCGGCAATCCCCGACATCCGCTCCGATAAAAAGGGCCGAGCCCACCCCAACCCCATTGTGAAGAGATATCTGGGCCAGAATGTCCCCCATCTTCTCCCCCTCCTCCACAATGCGGGGAACAAATCCCGCCTCCCCGCACAGGTGAAATACCCGGGCCCGTATCAGGGGCAGGGACTCCTCCTTCCACAGGACGAAGGGCTGGTCCCGCAACTGTGCCAGATATATGCCCGGCCTTTCATACAGCGGGTTCGCCTTGTGGACAATGGCATGCAGACGGCTTCTCTGGAGGTACATATACTCCACCCCCTCTAGGTCCACTACGCAGGGCTCCGGCAGCAGGGCCGCGTCCACCTCTCCGAACGTCAGGCGCCGCTTGGCGCCGGGAACGGTATCGTAAACGGTCTCCATCCGAAACGGAAGCCCCGCCCCCGTCTCCTTATACAGGAATTGCATAAAGGCGTTCAGATACCCGGTAATCACGTACCCCATCCGCAGAGGCGGCTGGCTCCTCTGCTGTGCCTGCCTTACCCGTTCCTTTAGCTCCCCGCACTGCCGCAGAAGCCGCCTAGCCTCCCCGACACAGACCTCCCCCTCCGGGGTGAGGACCGCCGTTCGGCCCGAGCGTAGGAGCAACGCACACCCCAACTCCTCCTCTAAGGCCCGGATGGCCCGGCTCAGGGCAGGCTGGGTCACATGGCAGGCCTGGGCTGCCTTGGTGAAATTCTGGTATTGGGCCACGGCGATGAAGTATTCCAGAGTCTGCAGGGTCATGGCGGGGAAGTCCTCCCTTCGGTGCGGCTTATTCCTCGGCGGCCTTGGTTCCTGTGGGCAGGCGCATATACTCCACGTTGGCTGTGACGCTCTCAATGATGCCCGAGGAGGCAAATTTCGCCGCCTGGGCGATGGCGTTCTTGATGGCGTAGCCGTCGGAGGAACCGTGGGCCTTGACCACCGGTTTTGCGATGCCGATGAGGGGGGTCCCCCCCACCTCCCGGGAGTCCATCAGCTTCTTGAAATCCCGGATGCCGCCCGACACCAGAAGGGCGGCCAGCTTGGTGACGGGGTTCTTTTTGAACATCCCCTTCATCTGCCGGGAGAGGTATATGGCCGTACCCTCCAGGGTCTTGAGGAAGATGTTCCCGGCGTAGCCGTCGCTGACGATCACATCCACCGCCCCCAGCACGGCCTCCCGGGCCTCCACATTGCCTGTGAAGTGGATACGCCCCTCCGCGTCCGCCTTTTTCAGCAGAGCGTAGGTCTCCCTCTGGAGGTCGGTACCCTTGCCCTCCTCTGAGCCGATGTTGAGAAGTCCCACCCGAGGCTCGGGACGGCCCAGGATATGCTCGGCGTAGTAGGAGCCCATGAAGGCAAATTGCAGTAAGTATTCCGGGGTGCACTCGGCGGTGGCCCCGCAGTCAATGAGGATGGAGCCTCCGTTGGCGGTGGGGATGAGGGGGGCCATAGCCGCCCGGCGGATGCCCCGGATGCGCTTGGTCACCAATGTGGCCCCGGACAGAAGGGCCCCGGTGGATCCGGCGGAGACGAAAGCGTCCCCCTTCCCCTCCTTCACCAGGGTGAGTCCCACGGTGAGGGAGGAGTCCTTCTTCTCCTTAAAGGCGGTGGCGGGGTTATCCTCCATGGTCACCACCTCGGAAGCGTGGACGATCTCCAATCCCGGAGGGGGCTCGTCTACGCCCAGGTCCTTCAAAACGGCGAGGATCTCGTCTCCCCGGCCCACCAGGGCCACCTCCACCCCCAGCTCCCGGACGGCCTCCAGAGCCCCCTCCACATTGGAGCGGGGGGCGTTGTCGCCGCCCATGGCGTCTACGATGATCTTCAAGGCACTTCCCTCCTGTCGCTCAGTCCCAGTAAGTAGTCGGCGGAGACGTGGTAGTGACGGCAGAGAAGGACCAGACGTTCCAGTGTAGTACCCTTTCGGCCATTCTCCATTTCACTGATTTGGCTTAGCCTAACTCCAATGGCTTTTCCCAGCGCCTCCCGGCTTTCCCCACTCTCTGTGCGGATTTCTCGAAGTCGCTCCCCAAAAATTTGCACTTTTCTCCGCCTCCTTATTGACATTTTCGCTTTTAGTGTTATACTGTATATACACTAAAAGCGATGAGGTGATTTTATGGACATTCTTTTCGAGCTTTCCTACCTATTCAATCAAGACGCTCAAAGCCTTGGCAACAAAGACAAGGAATATAAAGATCTGAAAAGTATAGAAGGCCAGCTTTTGGAGCAAATTCCAGAGGATCTCAGAGGAAAACTGATCGACGTACAGACAGAGATCGCTTACCACAATCTGCTGAACTGTTTTCTCTATGGCCTTCAAGTGGGCTTTGCCGCCTTAGAGTTGGGGCAATGCGGCTAA
>CATKDV010000053.1:0-5349 GCA_949746985.1 uncultured Eubacteriales bacterium
AGCGGCAAAATAATCGGTCAGTCCGCACTCCCCGATACTCTGTTCCACCTTGTCCCGGGGAGAGGAGGTAGCCAAGGCCATCCGGTAGCCCTTCTCCTTCAGCCAAGCCAGGGTGGCGGGTACGTCGGGGAAGCATAATTCGGGATAGGAGATGGGATTGCGGGCCAGATAGGCCCGGTACCCCACCAGATATTCCTCCCGTCCCCAATCCGGGGGCAGATAGTCCTTCACCGCCAGGAAATGTGCCATGCCGGAGGCTCCCACGATGGGCAGCAACGCCTCCCTGGGAACGCTTTTTCCGAACTCCTCTTTGACAAAATGCCACAGTTTGCTGATGTAGCAGACCTCGGAGTCGATGAGTACTCCGTCCAGGTCAAAGATGACCGCTTTGATGTTGTTCATACCGTCTTACTTCTCCTCCAAAGGGGCGTATTGATAAAGGCCCTGCTGATTCTGAAGGGCGATAAGCCCCTGGGTCCACAGCTCCTCAAAAACAGCCTTATCATTGAAAACCTGGCGGCAAACCAAGATAAGAATGCTCTGCTGCCAAGCCCAGCTTCCGAAATAGGACAGCAGGGCGGGCGTCAGCAGGGATACGCTCCATGCGGGCCAATGCCAGATAAGTCCGAAAAGTCCGAAGGTGGTCATGACTCCCGATAGGAGCTGTCCCAGGGGGAAGGTGAAGGGCAGCAACAGATAGATGGGCAGGGCAAAGAGAGCCAGAGCGTCCCGGCAGTAGAAAAACCACCCCACCACAAAGGCGGCCGGCAGGATAAACTGGAGCAGGAAGGCCAGGACCACGGAGGGCCGTCCCTGCCCGAACCGCTGGAGCAGGACGGTATATTTCCCCCTGGCGATCCGCAGAACGGCGGTCTTTTTCCGCAGAGCTTCCTGGATCTGGGCATAATTTTTATATGGGGTATCCCGATACATAGCGTCCTCCTTTGCTCTGATTACCAAAGCTGCCGGCACGGGGAGAGGCCCACTGCCGGCAGCTTTCGCGTTTCTTTTCCGTTTCTGGGTCCAGCTTAGCGCTGCAGAGGCTTGGCCTTGGTGGGCAGAGCCCCGTTGGTCCGGGGATAGTTGCGCACGTTCAGGTCGATCCCCTTGGCGGTATAGAGCAGATAAGCGAACAACTGGAGCGGCACACAGTACTCCAGGGTGGAGAAGTCTTCATCATTGATGAAGGGGGCCTCCAGGATATGGGAGGAGCTGAATCCCTTCTGGGTTCCGATGGAGTAGACATGGGGGTGCTGCTCGAACATGACCTTGAACAGACCATTGGCCCGCTCATAGCCGTAGGAGGGCGGCGCCACGATGATGGTGTACACATCAGGCTTGATGGAGGCCAGAGGGCCGTGAAGGAACTCCTCCATCTCAAAAGAGAAGAAGGCGTAACGCACAGTCTCCAGGCTCTTGAGAGCGCCCTCTACGGCGGTGCCCCAGTTGGGGCCATAGCCGATAACATAACACTTCTCACAGGGCAGCAGGTCGGCCTTGTTCTCCTCAAACCACTTCTCGGAAGCGGCGATGACATTGTCCAGGTTGTCCACCGTCTTGTGCATCCGGGCCTTAATGGAGGAATACTCCTCCTCGCTGAGCTTTCCGGCGGCCTTGGCGGCCTCCAGGGCCATGATGTACAGGGTCAGGACGGTGCAGGTATAGCCCTTGGTCTTGGGGCCCATGAACTCCCGGTCACAGTCGATGGTGACCTTCCCCTTGGCGATCTGGGTGCAGGTATTATCCAGATACTCGGTGACCACGAAGTTGTCCATACCCATGCTGTTGGCCCGCTCAATGGCGTCAATGGTGTTGGTGCTCTCCCCCTCCTGGGTCACAGCCACCATCAGGTCAGTCTCGGGATAGAAAACCGACTCATAGTGGGCAAAGTTGTAGGAATTGACCAGCACACAGGGGATCCCCAGCGTTTTCTCCATAAAGTACTTGGCTGTAATGCAGGCATTATTGGAGGTGCCGGAGGCCACCAGCCAGATACGGGAATACTTCTTGGAAGCATACTGCCGGGCAAAGCCAGCGCAGAGCTCATGGCTCTTTTCCACGATTCCCAGCGCGGCTTTGCGGGTCTCGTGGACGTACTCGTACATGGTATGATCCGACATAACAATCTCCTTTTCTTATTACAGAATACCGAAGAACTTACCGACAATGCCCAGGACGATGATACCCACCATGATCCAGGTAGCCTTCACACCCTTCTTCAGGAAGCGATAGATAAGGAAGGTCAGGCCCAGGGGCAGGATCTTGGGGCAGATATCATCGAAAATGGACTGGACATTCAGGGTCACGTCCTGACCGAAGTTAGCTACCAGCGCGATGTTCACCGAAACCATGGAGGCGATCATGCCGCCAATGACCGTAAGACCCATAACGGCGGCCGCCGTAGTGGCCCGGTTCATCAGGCCGCCGGATACCAAAGTCTCAATGGAGTTGGTGCCCAGCTTATAGCCGTACTGTACGCCGTAATAACGGACCAGGAAGTTGGGGATGTTGTAGATGATCAGGAAAAGGATGGGGCCCAGCAGGTTGCCCTGCATAGCCAGGGACACGCCGATACCGGAGCCGATGATCCGGAAGGTGCCCCAGAAGAAGGTGTCGCCGATACCGGACAGGGGACCCATGAGGGCTACCTTGATGGCGTTGATGGAGTTCACATCAAAGTCGGGGTTGGCGCAGGCCTCTTCCTCCATGGCGGCTACGATACCAAGCACGAAGGGAGAGCAAGCGAAGGTGTTGTTATACACCTCGGAATGGCGGGAGCAGGCCTCGGCCAACTTTTCCTTGTCGTCGCCGTAGAGCTTCTTCAGAACGGGAAGGATGGAGTAGGCAAAGCCGGGGGCCTGCATACGGTCCATGGAGTAGCAGGCGGGCAGCAGGAAGGCTCTCCAGAAGAGAGAAATGAGGTCCTTTTTAACGATCTTCTTGGATTCAGATTTCGTTGACATCGACGCTTACCTCCTTGCTTTGAGTCTCGGAATTGTTGAATACCAGAACGGCCAGGATACCGCCCACGATGGCGACGCCCACATTGGAAAGACCCACCAGGGCCACGGCTACAAAGCCGATGAACAGATAGGGCGCCAGCTTCCGGGTGTAAATGAGCTGCATGAGCAGGGCGAAGCCCAGAGCAGGCAGCATACTGGAGGCGACGCTGATACCGCTGGTGATGAACTCGGGGATGACCTCAATGAGCATCTCGAACAGGGGGGCGCCGGCAAGCATACCCACCAAAACCACCAGGAAGGGGAAGAAGAAGTAGTTGAACAGGCCCAGCCACTGGCAGATCTCCATGGTCCGGGTATCCGCCACCTCGGCGGCCTTCTTAGAGCGCTCGCTGAGGATGTGGTTGAGGGGGATCCAGGTGAGGTAACCGATGGTGGTGCCGAAGGCGGAGATAGGCAGCGCCAGGGTGAGGGCCACCTCCATGCCGGTGCCGCTGCCCAGGGTGAAGGCGGTACACAGGGCGCTGCCCAGGGTGATCTCGGGCATACCGGAGTGGGCGCCGATACCCACCAGACCCATGCTCAGCAGCTCGAACTGGGCGCCGAACATCATGCCGGCCACCGGGTCCCCGTAGATGAAGCCTACCAGGGTGCCCACGATCAGGGGCCGCTGGATCATGGTCATGCCGAAGATACGGTTATCGATCTTACAAAGACCGGCAACCAAAGCGACCAGGAATGCTTTTAGCAACATAATGTAATTCCTCCTTTTAACCTGATTGGGAGGCTTTTCGCAGAGAAGCCTCCAGATTGACGAACTTGTCGGAAGGCGTGGGCAGCATACCCACGGGGATTCCGGAGTCCACCACCTTCAACAGAGCCTGAACGTCCTCTCCCGTCAGGTTCAGATTGTCGGCAATATAAGGGGCCTTTTTCCGCACCCCGCCCACGGTCAGCCGCTGGATCCCAGGAACGCCCAGAGCCACCCGGGCCGCGTCCTGGGGGTCGGAGACCAGAGCCATGATGTGATACTTCTGGCTGTCGGGGCCGTTGAGGAAGTGAATGCCCTCCTCCACACTGCGGAAGCCGTACTTCACCGCAGGGGGAACCGCCATTTTCAGGGCCATCTTTCTGGTGTTGTCATTTACGATGGCGTCATTGATCACCAACAGCACGTTGGCGTCCAGGAACCGAGTCCAGGAAATAGCCACCTGACCGTGGATCAGTCTGTCGTCCAAATGAAGCGCTTTGATCATATTTCATCCTCCATGTTCTCTTGCCGGGCCATATCGTTGACGTACAGGATCTGCTCATGGCCCACCTGTTGAAGGTTCTTTACCAGCTCCTCCACCGGAACGCTCTCGTCGGAGAAGCCGGCCTCCAGCACCAGGCCCAGGTTCATCCCGGCGATGATGTGGAGCTTTCTTGTGGTGATGTACTCGGTTAGGGCATTGGTGATACTCCCGCCGAATACATCGGTGATGGCGACGATCTCGTCCTCCGGGTCATACTGGGAAAATATCTCGTCGATCATCCCCATTACCGTCTCCCGGGAGTCACTCATGGTCACGCTGATGGAGCGGAACCCATGGAAGGTCTCCTCGCCTGCGATCAGTCCGGCGCTTTTCAGGATCGCCTCTGATAACGGTCCGTGAGAAGCTGTCAGAAAACGTCTCATACACACATACCCCTCTCTTGATTGGCGTTTGCGTTTGTTGTCATACCGACCCCAATTCCCCCTTTCAGACCAAGTCACTTCCCTATTGTCCCCTATAATGTATAGCATAAGGAACAAATTATCATGACAATACTATCATATGTATATACAAAATGCAAGACCTTTTCTTTTGTTTCTTCCTTTGATTTTTCAAAAAACGACAAACGGCCCGGGAAAAGCCCTGTGATTCTGTTTCCCCAGTTCCTTGAAAAACGAAGGATTTTCAGCCCCTCATTAAATGTATATACATTTCGGCGAAAATGATATTTCTGGCTTGACCTTTTGTTTCCAAATCTGTATAATGAATGTACAATCAGGAAGGGGAACTTTATTGAATATGTCTCATAAAATTCCGAAATATAAAGAAATAGCCGATGAGATCTGGCGCCAGATCCAGACCGGTAAGCTCAAAGCCGGGGATCAGGTCATGACGGAAAACGAGCTCTGTGAGCACTACGGAGTCAGCCGGATGACCGCCAGAAAGGCCCTGGAGTCTCTGGCGGCGGAGGACATTGTCCGCCGGACAGCGGGCAAGGGCACCTTTGTCAACTCCATCCGGGTGGAAAAAAGCCGGGCGGTAGTCACCAGCTTTAGCGACGACATCCGCTCGGCAGGGATGGAGCCAGGCTCCATTTTAGTGGAATACCGGACCCTGCGGGGCTCCGAACTGCC
>CATKDV010000054.1:0-3131 GCA_949746985.1 uncultured Eubacteriales bacterium
CTACGAGGAGAGCTACGGCTACATGATGGGCGACTACGTCCGGGACAAGGACGCGGTCACCGCCACCCTGGTGGCCACCGAGATGGCGGCCTACTACTATGACCGGGGCATGACCCTCTACGACGCCCTCCAGGAGCTGTACGCCAAGTACGGCGACTACGCCGAGAAGACTTTGAACCTGGTCATGCCCGGCCTGGACGGCCTTCAGAAGATGGCCCAGCTCATGGCCGACCTGCGGGCCAAGCCCCTGACCGAGATCGCCGGCGTCCCCGTCACCGTCCGCAAGGACTACAAGGACGGCGTCGAAGAGGAGGTGGCCACCGGCAAGAAGACCCAGATGGAGCTGAAGGGCTCCAACGTGCTGAAGTACAAGCTGGCCGACGGCACCGACCTGGTGGTCCGTCCTTCGGGCACCGAGCCCAAGGTAAAGGTCTACATCCTGGCCTCCGGCGAGAGCAAGGCCGAGTGTGCCGAAAAGGTAGAAAAATACGCCGCCTGGGCCGAGACCCTGAAGCGGTAAAAAAGCAAAAAGCCCCGGGCTGTAAGCCCGGGGCTTTTTCATAAAAATTCTTCCTCTCCATTCTCCGCCGCCAGAAGCTCCCGGGCCTCCTCCAGGCGGGAGGCGGGGACATAGATCCGGATCCCCTCGGGAGAAAAACCGCCGTAGAGAAATCCGATCTGCCCCTGTCCCGTACGCCTGGTCAGGTAAGGGATGCCAAAAGACTCCAGCATAGAGCAGATAAGGCCGCCAAAGGCGGCAAAATCCCCGGCGTTTTCCAGCAACACCGCCCTCTCCGGTTCTCCGTCCGGTCCCTTGGGCCAGGTCTCCAACAAGCCGCTTTCCGCCACAGGCCGTCACTCCTTCCTCATTTATGGTAGGGGCTTCCCCCGTTGATCTGAAAGGCCCGGTAGACCTGCTCCAGCAGCATCACCCGGGCCAGGTGGTGGGGGAAGGTCATGGGGGACATACTCAGCTTGACCCACGCCTCGCTTTTCAGTTTCTCGTCCAGCCCAAAAGATCCGCCGATGAGGAACGCCAGCTTATTGGTAGGACCGATCTCCCAAGCTTGCAGCCGTTTGGCCAATTCCGTACTGGAAAGCATCTGTCCCTCAATACACAAGGCCACGGTCCGGGAATTGGGAGGCAGCTTGGAGCGGACAGCGGCGGCCTCCCTTGCCAGAGCGGCGTCAATCAGGGCTTGGGAGGGATTTGGAGGCAGTTTTTCCTCCGGCAACTCAATGAGAGTCAACCGGCAGAAGGCACTCAGCCGTTTCTGGTACTCCGCTGCCGCATCGATATAGAACTTTTCCTTCATCTTCCCCACACAAATGAGGGTCACATTCATCATTTTTTACACCTCATAAAGGGGCGAAGGCTCGCTCCGGGGGGCCACCGCCAGCTTTACATCCTCAAACCCTCCGGCGGACAGGGCGGTCAGGGCCGTTTGCAGCGCCCGCTCCGGACTGTTGTTCTCCGCCGACAGGTGGGCCAAGATCACCGTATGGGCCCCCGCCTGGGCGCACCGGAGGGCTAGAGCGGCCCCCGCCTCGTTGCTGAGATGTCCCTTATCCCCCAGGATCCGGGCTTTTAAGTAGTAAGGATATGGCCCGGATTTCAGCCACTCCACGTCATGGTTGCTCTCGCAGACCACCGCCTGGGAACCCACTACGGCGCGGAGCACCTCATCGGATACAAAGCCCAGATCGGTGACCACCGCCGCCTTCCGCCCGTCTGCGGAGAAGGTAAATCCCATGGGCTCGGAGGCGTCGTGGGAGGTGGAAAAGCCACCCAAAAGGAAGGCTCCCGCTTCCGTTGCTTCCCCGGGGGCCAGGGGGCGGATCAGGTCCTCCAGCCCCGCCATCCGGTAGCACAGCTGCCGGGCGGTGCCGGGGCTGGTGTAAAGGGGCAGGGCATAGTGCTTGGTGAGGGTGGCCAGCCCCGCGATATGGTCGGAGTGCTCGTGGGTGATACAGACCCCCGCCAGCTCCTCCGGCTCTATTCCCAGGGAACGCAGGGCTGTGGTGATGCGACGGCAGGAGATGCCCGCATCCACCAGGATGTGGCTGCCGCAGTGAGAGAGCAAAATACAGTTGCCCGAGGACCCGGAGGCCAAGGTGTGAAGTTCCATAGAATGGCTCCTTTGTATGTATTGCGCCCCAACGTCAAAAAAGCGGCGGCAACTGCCGCCGCTTCCCCTTTTTTTGACAAATCAGCCCACTTTGGCGGCCTTGTCCTCGTCGGGGGTGACCACCACCCGGATGTCAGCCCCGATACCCGAGAGCTTGCGGACAATGTCCTCATATCCCCGCTCAATGTGCTGGATCTGTCCGATGACAGTGGAGCCTTGGGCCGCCAACGCCGCGATGATAAGGGCGGCTCCCGCCCGCAGGTCGCAGGCCTCCACGGCGGCCCCGGTGAGCTGAGGCACTCCCTCGATGACGGCGATCTTACCGTCCACCTGGATGTGAGCGCCCATACGGCGGAACTCATCCACATAGCGGTAGCGGTTGTCCCAGACCCCCTCGGTGAGCACGCTGGTGCCCTGGGCCATGCAAAGGCAGGCCGCCACCTGGGGCTGCATATCGGTGGGGAAGCCGGGATAGGGGAGAGTCTTTATATTGGTGCGGTATAGTTCGCCCGTACGGCACACCCGCACGGCATCGTCCAACTCCTCCACCTCTGCGCCCATTTCGATGAGCTTGGCGGTGATGCACTCCAAATGCTTGGGGATCACGTTTTTCACCAATACGTCGCCCCCCGTGGCGGTGACGGCGGCCATATAGGTCCCCGCCTCGATCTGGTCGGGGATAATGGAATAGATACCGCCGGACAGGTGATCCACCCCGCGGATCTTGATCACATCGGTGCCCGCCCCCATAATGGAAGCGCCCATAGAGTTCAAAAAGTTGGCCAGATCCACAATATGTGGCTCTTTGGCGGCGTTTTCAATAATAGTAGTACCCTCCGCCAGAGCGGCGGCGATAATAAGGTTCATGGTGGCGCCCACCGACACCATGTCCATATAGATGGTGTTTCCCTGGAGCCGGCCCTCCCTGGCCTTGGCCCGGATCAGCCCGCCCTTGACCTCCACGTCGGCCCCCATGGCGGCCAGCCCCTTGATGTGCTGGTC
>CATKDV010000055.1:0-5244 GCA_949746985.1 uncultured Eubacteriales bacterium
AAGCCCACGTTGTGGCGGGTGTGCTCGTACTGATCGCCCATGTTGCCCAGGCCCACGATGAGCCAGGAGACGGGGCCGGCGGGTTTGCGGGAGAAAAACATGATGAGATACCTCCAAAAAAGGGGCGGGGCGTTTGCCCCGCCCCGTAAGGGTCCTTTTTTTATTGCCAGAGTTTGGAGATGGAGACCTCCTGATAGATCCGGTCGATGGCGTCGGCGAAAAGGTGGGCCACCGTGAGATATTTGATCTTGCCGCTCTGCTGGGCCTTCTCGGTGGCGGGGATGGTGTCCAGGAAGACCAGCTCCTGGATGGGGCTTTTTTCAATGAGGTCGTAGGCGGGGCCGGAGAGGACCCCGTGGCTGGCGCAGGCGTTGACGCTCACCGCGCCGCCGATCTCCACCAGGGCGTCGGCGGCGTGGCAGAGGGAGCCGGCGGTGTCCACCATGTCGTCAAAGAGGATGACCTGCTTTCCCTTTACGTCGCCGATGATGTTCATGACCTCGGAGGAGTTGGCTTTCTGGCGGCGCTTGTCCACGATGGCCAGGGGCATGGCCAGCTTCTGGGCAAAGGCCCGGGCCCGGCCCACGCTGCCTACGTCGGGGGAGACCACCACGGTGTTCTCCTCCTGGCCCAGGAATTTTTCGTGGAAGTACTGGGCGAAGATGGGGTTGCCCAGCATATTGTCCACGGGGATGTCAAAAAAGCCCTGGATCTGGGAGGCGTGGAGGTCCATGGTCAGGACCCGGTCGGCTCCGGCGGCGGTGATCATGTTGGCCACCAGCTTGGCGGAGATGGGGTCCCGGGGCTTGGTCTTCCGGTCCTGGCGGGCGTAGCCGAAGTAGGGCATGACGGCGGTGATCCGCCCGGCGGAGGCCCGCTTGAAGGCGTCGATCATGATGAGCAGCTCCATCAGGTTGTCGTTCACCGGGCCGCAGGTGGACTGGACCACGAACACGTCGGAGCCACGGACCGTCTCGTAGATCGAGCAGAAGTTCTCTCCGTCGGAGAACCGGCCGGACTCCGCATTGCCCAGCTGAATGCCCAGGTGGTCACAGATAGCCAGGGCAAGAGCCCGGTTGGAGCTGCCTGAGAAAATTTTGATATCCTTCCCGTGTGCGATCATAGTCTCCATCCTCTCAATCTCTTTTGTATTTCTGCATATATCCTTTTTCTTATAAAATGTATCATGTCTGGCGGGGTTACTTTTTGCGGCGCTTTTTGACCCAGTTCTTTTTTACCGTCTGCCGGTCCCGGGCGATGGCCAGGGAGTCGGGGGGCACATCCTCGGTAATGGTGGAGCCGGCGGCGGTGTAGGCCCCCTCCCCAACGGTGACGGGGGCCACCAGGTTGGTGTTGCAGCCGATGAAGGCGTGGTCGCCGATGGTGGTGCGGAACTTCTTTTCCCCGTCGTAGTTCACCGTGACGGTGCCGCAGCCAAAATTCACCCCGGCCCCTACGTCGGAGTCCCCCACGTAGGTGAGATGGTTGATCTTGGTGCCCTCTCCCACCACGGAGTTCTTCAGCTCCACAAAGTCGCCGATCTTGGCCTTTTGATGGAGGTGGCAGTGGGGGCGGATATAGGCAAAGGGGCCGATGATGACCCCGTCCTCCACAACGGATTCGTTGAGCTGGGAGGAGTTGATCTGGACCTGGTCCCCCACGGTGCAGTCCCGGATCATGGTGTTGGGGCCGAGAAGAGCGTTTTGGCCCACGGTGGTCCGGCCCCGAAGGATGGTGCCGGGGAGGAGGGTGGAGCCGGCCCCCACAGTGGAGGCGGGGCCTATGTAGGTGTGGTCGCCGTCCATGACCCGGACCCCGGCGGCGAGCATCCGCTCCACCCCCAGGCTTTGGGCCAGAGGCTCCACGGTGGCGCAGCGGTAGCTGAGGTCGTCCTTCAGGGGAAGGACCCGGCCCTGGAAGGGCTTGGGGTCGCCCAGAGCGGAGAGGGCCTCGTCAAAATTCTTTCCGTCCTTCAAAGCGGCGGCCAGGGCCGCGCCCCGGAGGGTGTAGACGCTTTTTTGGGCGCCGTCCTTGCCAGGAAGGGAGAAGTGGGTCCCCGCGGGGGCCAAAAGGATGGGGCGGGTCACCACGGTGACGGGGCCAGGGACCTGGGACAAAAAGTCCGCCAAGCGGGCGGGAGCGTCGGTGGCCTGGGAGGTGACAAAGCTGGTCCCCTGGGGGAAGCAGGCCGCCGCAGTTTCCTGCTGGGCGGCGTCACAGACCACAAGAAAACGTTCTATGCCCGATCGGCGGAGAGTTTCCGACAGCCACAGGGCCGCCGGGTCGAAAAGAATATCCTGGAAAAACAGGGCCGAGCCGCGCTCGTCCCGGTCAAGAAATACAATGGCGCCCAGACTGTCCATGGGAGGTCACCTCAGTGCCGGCATGTGCCGAAGATTTTTCCATCATAAATATTATAGCAGACGCCGGGGGGAAATGCAAAGAAAATAAAAAGAAAAAAGCCCCCTTTTTGGGGGCTTTTTTAGAGGAAATGACAGAAAATCCGTCTCAGGCGGCCAGAACGGCCCGGAGCTTCAGGTGCCGGAAGAGCTGGACCACCTCCGCGGTGGCGCACAGCTTGTCGGCCAGGCTCACCACCCAGGCCTCCCGGGAGCGGGGCAGGTGGAGGGCCAGGGGCCACATGTGGGCCAGGATGATGTTCCGCTCCAGCTTGGACAGGGAGGTGAGGCGGCTGGCGTTCCGGAGGGCAAAGACCGGGTGGTCAAAGCACTGCAGGCCCGGATGGGCGCTCTGGTCGTTCCAGCGGTATAGGTACAGGTCGTGGAGAAGCCCCGCCCGGGCGCAGGAGCGGTAGTTCAGCCCCCAGCGGCGCCCCAGGCGGAAGGCCACGTAGGCCACAAAAACGGAGTGCTCGTAGCAGTTGACCCCGGGGTGGTGGGGCAGAGAGCGCATGGATTGGACCTGGGGGGTATCCAGAAGCCCGTCCAGGCAGTCCAGGAAAGCGGTCCAGTTGGGAAGGTCGATGAGACGCATGGGGATTCCTCCTTGTGGGGGAAAGTGGACGGGCGGAGCCCACCCCTACAGACCTTATTATAATAGGGGTTTTGCCGTTTGTCACTGGAAAAAAGAAAAAACTCTGAAAATCGTAAGCTTTTCGTAAGACTTATCCCCTTGATTCCCAGGGAAGGAATGGGTATACTGACTGTACTAAAGGGCGTAATACAGTTACGCGGAAGGGAGTGGGGCCATGATCAGTCTCAATTACCGGGACGCCCGGCCCATTTACGAGCAGGTCCGGGACGGGCTGCGGCACCTGGTGGTCACCGGGGCCATTGCCCAGGGGGAAAGGCTGCCCTCGGTCCGGGCGCTGGCGGCCAGCCTTGCCATCAACCCCAACACGATACAGCGGGCTTACGCCGCGCTGGAGGAGGAGGGGTATTTGTCCTCCGAGCCGGGGCGGGGAGCTTTCGCCGCCAGGGGCGGCGGGGAGAAGAACATCCGCAGGGAGGAGCTGCTGCGGCAGTTTGACGCCTCAGCCCGGGAGCTGGTGTTTCTGGGGATGAGCTTGGAGGAGCTGGCGGAGCGCATCCAGCAGGCGGGATGGGAGAGAAAGGGGGCGGGAGCATGATCGAGATACAGGCGGTGAGCAAGAGCTTTGACGGGTTCAAGGCTCTGGACGGCCTCACCATGACGGTACCTACCGGGGCCATCTATGGGCTGGTGGGACCAAACGGGGCGGGGAAATCCACCATCCTGCGGCACGTCACCGGGGTCTATCAGCAGGACAGCGGCCTTGTCCTGGTGGACGGGCAGACGGTGTACGAAAACCCCGCCGTGAAGGAGAAGATCGCCGACATCCCCGACGAGCTGTACTACTTTGGCTCGGCCTCCACCCGGGATATGGCCCGGTTTTACAGGGGGGTTTATCCCAGGTTTGACGAGAAGCGGTATGAGACACTGAAGGAGGTCTTTCAGACCGTGGACGAGAAGCGGCCTATCCGCCGGCTTTCCAAGGGGATGCAGAAGCAGGCCGCCTTCTGGCTGGCCCTGTGCCTGCGGCCCCAGGTGCTGGTGCTGGATGAGCCGGTGGACGGGCTGGACCCGGTGATGCGCCGGCAGGTGTGGAGCCTGCTCATGTCCGACGTGGCCCAGGACGGGACCACGGTGCTGGTGTCCTCCCACAACCTGCGGGAGCTGGAGGACGTGTGCGACCACGTGGGGATCCTGTCCCACGGCAAGGTGCTGGTGGAGAGGAGCCTGAGCGACCTGCAGGAGAATCTGGTGAAGATGCAGGTGGTGTTCCAGACAAGGGAGCTGCCCCAGCTTCCCGAGGACATGGAGGTGCTGAACGTCCAGCAGGTGGGGCGCATCCATACCCTCATCGTTCGGGGACGGGCTGACGAGGTGACCAACCGGCTGGCGGTCTATTCCCCCATCCTGATGGACGCCCTGCCCCTGACGCTGGAGGAGATTTTCATTTATGAGCTGGGAGGTGAGGACTATGCCGTTCGAGATATCGTCCTCTGAGAGGAAGGGCTGGTTCAGCCTGACCCTCCTTCAGAAAAACTGGGCCCGGTTCTGGCCCCTGGCGGCGGGGTATGGACTGCTCCAGTTTTTCATGCTGCCCATGAACATGATCACCCAGGCGGGCTACGCCTCGGACGTCTCCCGCCGCTTTGCCAACGAACTGGTTTCCGCCGCCGTGTGGGCGGGGCCTATGGGGCTGCTCTTCGGGTGTCTGGCGGCCATGGCGCTGTTTTTCTACCTGATGAACGGTCGCTCGGTGGGGATGCTCCACGCCCTGCCTATCCGCCGGGAGGGGCTGTTCCTCACCAACTGGGTCACAGGGCTGAGCTTCTTCCTGGTCCCCAACGCTGTGGTGGCCCTGATCGCGCTGGCGGTGGAGGGGGTCTTTGGGGGGATGTGGCCGGGGCTTACCCTGCGGTGGTTCGCCCTCCATACGGTGGTGGCCATGTTCTTTTTCTGCTTTGCGGTGTGCTGCGCCATGTTTACCGGACATATTCTGGCCCTGCCGGTGTTCTACGGGGTGCTCAACGGCCTGGTGGCGGGGCTGTGCATGCTGGTGGACAACGCCATGGACGTGCTGCTGGTGGGGTATGCGGGCAACGACCTGCTCAGTTCCCCTCTGACCCGGTGGTGCACCCCGTTATGGCACCTGATCTGGAAGATCGAGGCCGTGGACTCCACGGCGGCGGGGGGATACTATACCGCCCAGGGAACCGCCATCGCTTTGGGCTACTGCCTGGTGCTGGGGGCGGCCTT
>CATKDV010000056.1:0-4522 GCA_949746985.1 uncultured Eubacteriales bacterium
CGGGAACACGGTGGAGCAGATGGCGGCGAAAGCCCAGCGGGAGGCGGTGCTGTCGGTGGCGGAGAAGGGAAGCTGCGTCATCGTGGGCCGCTGCGCCGACTATATCCTCCGGGATAAGCCCGGCCTAGTCCGGGTCTTTGTCTCCGCCGACTGGGACGCCCGTGTTCAGCGGGTCTGCCGCCGGGACGGCGTTACGGAGAAGGAGGCGGTGGAGAAGATCCGGAAAATGGATAAGACCCGGGCTTCCTACTATAACTTCCATACGGATCGAAAGTGGGACAGCGCCGAGAACTATGATCTCTGTGTCAGCTCCTCCTTCCGCGGCCCCGACCGGGCCGTGGAGCTGATCCTGAATTTTTGTAAAGCATAAATATTCAAATATGAAAGAGAGAGGGCCGTCCTCGGACGGCCCTCTCTCTTTGCTTGCAGAGGCTAAAATATATCGAAAATGCCGGAATATATGAAATAAAGACAGGGGATAACGGGGCTGCGCCCTCTAATTTTGTGCAAAAGCACAACAAAATGGGCCTTGCATTTTATTCATAGAATATGTATAATTATGCACACACCCGGAAGGAAAAGGAGAGTATAGCCATGAAAGACATCACTTGGAAAAAATGGATCGCCCTGACTCTGTCTGCCGCCCTGACCTTGTCCACTCTCACCGCCTGCGGCGGTGAGAAGGATCAGCCGGAGGAGACCCAGACGGTCCAGGCCAATTACGCCGATATGACCATCGAGGAGCTCAAGCCCCTCCTCCAGACCGTGGATCAGGGTAAGCTGACCATGGCCACCAGCCCCGATTTTGCCCCCTCTGAGTTCTATGTCATCGGGGATGACGGGACCCCTACCCTGGCGGGCCAGGACATCGCCCTGGCGGGGTACATTGCCGACTATCTGGGCCTGGAGCTGGAGATCACCACCCTCGACTTTGACGGCGTGCTCATGGAACTTCAGAACAAGTCTGCCGATATCGCCCTGGCGGGCCTGGCCGCCGACCCCAAGCGGGCAAACATCATGGATTTCACCGATCCCTATGAGGTGGCCGAGGACAGCAACCAGTGTTTCATCTGCCTGGAGAAGAACAAGGATAACTTCACCTCCATGGAGGACACCAACAAGCCTGACTACCAGATCGGTGCCCAGATCGGCTCCATCCAGGCCGACTTCGCCGCCCAGTTCAGCCCCGACGCCGAGATCATCCTTCTGGGCAAGGTAACCGACATCATCTCCGAGCTTCTGGCGGGGAAAATGGACGGGGCCTATATGGCCATGGAGACCGCCCAGGCCTACCAGTCCACCTACCCGGAGATCGCCATCGTCCTGGATGTGCCCAACGATTTCGCCGGCACCTGCGCCGGTGTGGTGAAGGATAACCCCGCCCTTTTGGCGGCGGTGAACTTGGCCATCGAGTCCGCCCTGGCCGATGGCAGCATGGCGCAGTTTAAGGCGGAGGCCATGGAACTGGCCACCGGCAATATCTACGAGGGCCTGCTGGACGCCGACGGCAACACCCAGTAAGGCGCGCCGACCCTGAGACGCCGGATTTATGCAGCAGGTCGAAGGAATATTCATATAAATATTCCTTCGACCTGCAAGGATACGACACCTTGACGTAAGGAAAACCAGGGGAATCTTAAGGTTTGTACATTCTACCAGAAGAAAGTTCCTTGCATTCTCAAGACCAAAAGTGTATAATTATTCATATACCCAAAAAGGAAAGGGAGTACATCAAAATGAAGCATATGAATTGGAAGAAGCATATTGCCCTGGCCCTGGCTGCCGCCCTGAGCCTGTCCCTTCTGGCCGCCTGCGGCGGCGGGACCACCGAGACCCAGTCCCCCGTTCCGGAGCAGAGCGGCGCCCCTGTGGAGAGCGCTCCGGCGGAGAAGGAGTACAGTGAGATGACCATCGAGGAGCTCAAGCCCCTCCTCCAGACCGCCACCGCCGGCAAACTCACCGTGGCCACCAGCCCCGACTTTGCCCCCTATGAGTTCTACGCCATCGGCAGCGACGGGACCCCCGCTCTGGCCGGCTTCGACATCGCCTTTGCCGGCTACATCGCCGACTACCTGGGCCTGGAGCTGGAGGTGGTCCCCATCGACTTTGACGGCGTGCTGATGGAGGTCCAGAACAAGTCCGCCGACATTGGTATGGCGGGCCTCTCCCCCGACCCCAAGCGGGCCAATATCATGGATTTCTCCGAGATCTATTACCTGGGCGGTCAGTCCTTCTGCTGCACCCAGTCCAACAAGGACCTGTTCCCCGACCTGGCCGCGACCAATAACCCTGATTATGAGATCGGCGCCCAGACCGGCTCCATCCAGGTGGACCTGATGCAGGAAAACAGCCCCGACGCCTCCCAGGTCCAGCTGGCCAAGGTCACCGACATCGTGGCCGAGCTGGTCAACGGCAAGCTGGACGGCGCCTATATTGAGACCGCTGTGGCTGAGAGCTACGCCAAGAACTACCCTGAGCTTTACATCGCCCTGGATGTGCCCTATGACGTGGCCGGCTCCGCCGTGGGCGTGGTGAAGGATAACCCCGCCCTCCTGGCGGCGGTGAATCTGGCCGTCAAGGCCGCCCTGGCCGACGGCAGCATAGACCAGTTCGTGGCGGAGGCCAACGAGCTGGCCTCCGGCGAGGTCTACGAGGGCCTGCTGGACGCCGACGGCAATACCCAGGGCTAACAGAGAACGCCTTTTTCAATTCCTCCCCTCCGCCGGGGGGAGGAATTGAACTGTCTATCCGACCGTGGTGAAAGGAGCAAACCTCCATGATAAAGCTATCCAACTTTTCCGCCATTATCCCCTTTGCCAAGATGTTCCAGGAGGGCGTGGCCGTGACGGTGCTGCTGAGCCTGTGTACCGTCCTTATCGGCTTCGCCCTGGCCCTGGTGCTGGCGGTGATGCGTATGAGCAATTTCCGCCCCTTCCTCATGCTCGCCCACGCCTTTCCCAAGACCTTCGGCTTCTTTGAGCGGGAGAAAAACGGCCTGAAGCGGGATTCCGGCTTCCTCTACCACATGGGCCGCTTTAACCCCCTGGGCTTCCTGGCCACCGCCTATGTGGAGGTGATCCGGTCCACTCCCGTGCTGGTCCAGGTGTGGATCATCTACTACGGGGTTTTTAACGCCATCAAGCTGCCCACCTTTAAGCTTTTCGGCTTCATCGCCTTCAACCGGTTTTTCCCCGGGGCCATGACCCTGGGCCTCAACTCGGCGGCTTACCTGTGCGAGATCATCCGTTCCGGAATGCAGTCGGTGGACGGGGGCCAGACCGAGGCCGCCCGCTCCCTGGGCCTCAAGCAGCTCCAGAACCTGCGCTACATCGTCATGCCCCAGGCTCTGAAGAACATCCTGCCCGCCATCGCCAACGAGTTCGTCACCATCATCAAGGAATCCGCCATCGTCTGGACCATCGGCGTAGCCGATATCATGGCTGCCGTCAACGCCGTAAAGGGCGGTACCTACATCATTATGGAGCCTTTGCTGGTGGCCACGGCCATCTATTTCTGTCTGTGCTTCCCCACCAGTAAGCTCATCGCCTATGCGGAAAGGAGGATGCGCCGTGGCGACGTACGGTAAGATCATTGAGGTCAAGGACCTGAAAAAATACTACAACCGGGGAGCCATCAAGGCCCTGGATGGTGTCACCGTAGATATCAACAAGGGGGACGTGGTGGTGGTCATCGGCCCCTCCGGCTCCGGCAAGTCCACCTTCCTCCGGTCCCTGAACCTGCTGGAGGATCCCACCGCCGGTTCCATCCTCTTTGAGGGGGTGGACATCACCAAAAAGAAGTACACCAGGATGGAGGACTCCACTGGCCGTGCCGTCACCGTAAAGGTGGACGTGGATCAGCACCGCCAGAAGATGGGGATGGTCTTTCAGCACTTCAACCTCTTCCCCCACATGACCATTCTGGACAACATGACCCTGGCCCCCATGAAGGTCAAGGGTGTGAGCAAAAAGGAGGCCGAGGAGAAGGCCCTCAGCCTTCTGGACCGGGTGGGCCTGAAAGACCGGGCGGAGGCCTACCCCATCCAGCTCTCCGGCGGCCAGAAGCAGCGGGTGGCCATTGTCCGGGCCTTGTGCATGGAGCCTGACGTGATGCTCTTTGACGAGCCCACCTCCGCCCTGGACCCCGAGATGGTGGGGGAGGTGCTGGAGGTCATGAAGGGCCTGGCCCACGAGGGCATGACCATGGTGGTGGTGACCCACGAGATGGGCTTTGCCCGGGAAGTGGGCAACCGGGTCCTCTTCATGGACGGCGGCAAGCTCCTGGAGGAGGGCTCTC
Source organism: uncultured Eubacteriales bacterium (assembly GCA_949746985.1). Taxonomy (GTDB): domain Bacteria; phylum Bacillota; class Clostridia; order Oscillospirales; family Oscillospiraceae; genus Vermiculatibacterium. The sequence goes on from CATKDV010000056.1 coordinate 4,297, forward strand.
CCACCGACATCTTCGAGCATCCCCAACACCCCCGCCTGAAGGATTTCCTCAGCAAGGTCCTGTAAGGAAAGGACAAAATTCCCTTGAAAGCGAGGTCGTTTTCCATGGATAAAAATAAGCAAGCCGCCGTTGACGCTATCGACGCCAAGGCCCCTCTGATCGCCGAAGTTTCCGACGCTATCTGGGAGTATGCCGAGCTCTCCCTCATGGAGTTCAAGTCGGCGGA
>CATKDV010000057.1:0-3170 GCA_949746985.1 uncultured Eubacteriales bacterium
GGCGGCGGGGGTCGGGTCGCTGCCGCCGGGCTGGGTGGCGGAACCGCCGCCGCAGGCGGCCAGGCTCAGGGCCATAGCGCCGGCCAGGAGCAGAGAAAGTTTCTTTTTCATAATAGTTATCCTCCTTTGCCATTTGCGGGGCTGTCCGCAATATACGGACAACTGTCCACAACTTAAGGTTCATTATAGCAAAGCGGCAAAGAAATTGCAAGAAAAATTTATATGGATTTCATTTTCCGGCACTGGAATTTTTTGTGAAAAACGTTCCGCTCCTTTCCATGCTTGCATTTCCGCCGGTAGTTTGCTACAATGGGGGCAGGTCAAAAAGGAAGTGTGTTCATGAAACTCTTGCTTCACATTTGCTGCGCCCCCTGCTCGGTGGCCTGCATTCAGCAGCTCCGGGAGGAGGGGATCGAGCCTGTGGGGTTCTGGTATAACCCCAACATCCACCCCTTCACCGAGTACCGCGAGCGGCGCAACTGCCTGCGGGAGTATGCCCAGTCCATCGCCCTTACACTCATCGAGAAGGATGAGTACGGCCTTCGCCCCTTTGTGAAGGCGGTGGCGGGGGACATCGAAAGCCGCTGCGGTTACTGCTACGCCGTCCGCTTGAATGAAACCGCCCGGTACGCCGCCGAGCACGGCTTTGACGCCTTCTGCACCACATTGACGGTAAGCCCCTATCAGAATACCCCCCTCATCTTTGAGACGGGGGAGAAGATCGGGGCGCAGTACGGGATCAAGTTCGCCCCCTATGACTTCTCCCCCCACTACCGGGAGGGGCAGGCCCAGGCCCGGGAGCTGGGGCTGTACATGCAGAAGTACTGCGGGTGTGTATTCAGCGAGGAGGACCGGTACTGCAAAAAGAAGAAAAAGGCGGAGAGCTAACGCTCTCCGCTTTTCTTTCGCAGTTTTTTCCGTATGTCCTCAAACCAGTCCGGCAGGGGACACTCCACCGTCACCCGCTCCCCCGTCCGGGGATGGAGGAAGCTCAGCTTTTTGGCGTGGAGACACTGTCCGGCCAACCCGGGCCAGGGCTTTTTGGCCCCGTAGACCGCATCCCCCAGCAGGGGGTGGCCCACAGAGGCCAGATGGACCCGGATCTGGTGGGTCCGGCCGGTCTCCAGGCGGCATTGCAGGTAGGTATAGCCGCTGTACCGCTCCAGGACCTGCCAGTGGGTGACGGCCCGCTTCCCGTTCACCCGGTCAATGGCCATCCGCTTCCGGTCCACCGGATGGCGGGCGATGGGCGCGTCCACGGTCCCCGAATCCTCCCGGAAGCCCCCCACCGCCACGGCGTGGTACTCCCGGTAAAGGCTGTGGTCCTCCAACTGGGCGGCCAGGGCCAGGTGGGAGGCGTCGTTTTTGGCGGCGATGAGAAGCCCGGAGGTGTCCCGGTCGATGCGGTGGACGACGCCGGGGCGCAGCTTGCCGTTGATTCCAGAGAGGCTATTTCCGCAGTGATATAACAGTGCGTTGACCAGCGTGCCGTCGGGGTGGCCCGCCGCCGGGTGGACCACCATGCCCACGGGCTTATTGACCACGATCACGTCCTCGTCCTCATAGACCACGTCCAGAGGGATGTCCTGGGGGAGGGCCTGGATGGGCTCGGGGTCGGGAAGGTCCACGGTGTAGACCTCTCCGGGGGCGGTCTTCCGGTTTTTCTTCACGCTCTCCCCGCCGCAGAGGACCGCCCCGTCCTCCAGCAGTCTCTGGGCTCCGGAGCGGGTCAGGCCGGGGACTGTCCGGGCCAGAAACTGGTCTGCCCGCTCGCCAGCCAGGTCAGCGGTCAATTCAAGCCGGGTCATTCCCGGCCTCCTTGTCCCTGTCCCAGAGAAAGAGCACATAGAACACCATCAGGAAGCCCCCCACCACCACGCAGATATCCGCCACGTTGAAAACGGCGAAGTTCATAAAGGTGGTCTCGAACATATCGGTGACGAAGCCCAGAAAGGCCCGGTCAATGAGATTGCCCACCGCCCCCGCCAGAATGAGGGCCAGGGAGAGTTTGCCCCAGGTCCCGGGGAAAAAGTTCCTCCCCAGCAGCACGGCGATGACCACCGAAGCCCCCAGGGATACCAGGGTCAGAAGCCAGGTGAATCCCGAAAAGCTGGAGAAGGCCGCCCCGGTATTCTGGGTGTAGGTCAGGTCCATCAAGTGGGGAATGAAGGGGATAGACTCCCCCAGAGGAATGGAGGCGCGGACCTGGAACTTCACAAGCTGGTCAAGGGCTACCAGCGCGATGGAAAGTACATAGTACAGCATAAAAACACCCCTTTGGAAGTGAAAAATGAAACATTGCGGCGTCCGGCATAGCCGGTCTGTCTTTCGCAGTTGCCTTGGGATCACAGCCTTTTCACTTTTCCAGACCTGTTAGTCTCCGCCGCAGCAGGTCCAGGGCATGGCTGGCGGCCACAGTGCGGACCCGGTTTCGAGGCCCGGCGGCGTGGACCACCCGGACATAGGTCTCCCCCTGGCCTGCGACGGCCACATACACAAGGCCCACCGGGTTGCCCCGCTCGTCGCTGTCAGGCCCCGCCACCCCTGTCACCGACAGGGCAAGGTCAGACCCCATGAGGGTCCGCACCCCCTCCGCCATGGCCCGGGCCACGGGGTCGGAGACCGCACCGTATTGGAATAAAAGGTCGTTGGGGACTCCCAGCACATCGTGCTTGACCTGGCTCCAATAGCTGACCACGCCCCCCTTAAAGGCCGCCGAGGCCCCGGGGAGGTCGGTGAAGCGCTGGGCCAGCAAGCCCCCGGTACAGCTCTCCGCCACAGAGACGGTCAGCCCCTTCTCCTTCAAAAGCTCCAGACAGACCGCCTCCAGAGAGGGCACGTCCACCCCGTAGACCAGGTCTCCAAAGCGTTTGATAAGGGCCGCCTCCGCCGGGGCCATGAGGGCGCGGGCCGTCTCCTCGTCCTCCGCCCTGGCGGTGAGGCGCAGCTCCACCTCCCCCTCCTTGGCGTAGGGGGCCAGGGTGGGATTTTTCATGGCGTTCATGTGCTCCCGGAGCTGATCCTCCACGGCGGATTCCCCCATGCCGAAGATCCGCAGGGTCCGGCTGAGAATGACCCCGTCGGTCCAGTCCTGCAGATAGGGCACCGCCCGCTCCCGGAACATGGGGCCGCACTCGCTGGGGGGGCCGGGGAGCATGATGACCCGGACC
>CATKDV010000058.1:0-6086 GCA_949746985.1 uncultured Eubacteriales bacterium
AAAAAACTCCCCTCCCGTACCGGGCAGAGGGGGAGCTGGAAATGGGGGATCACGGTGGGCCTTGCAAAACGCATATTGTCGGCAGCGCTGTCCGCCCTTCTGACCTTGGGCCTGTGCGCCCCGGCGGTCCAGGCTGCCGGAGCGGGGGAGAGCTTTACCCTCGGGATCTATTTCACCGGGGACCTATACGGCCGGTGGTACAGCGTAGACCCCAACACGGGAAAGACGGTCCGGGAGAACTACCTGAAAGTGGTATCCGCCATGGAGGGCCAGGAGAGGAAGAATAACGCCAGACTTCTGATCGACCTGGGCAATACCTTCGCCGGTCCCTCCTCCACCTACCAGATGCGCATGGAGCAGGGGGAGACAGGCCCCGTGGCTCTGAGTCTCCGCTATGCCGGCTACGACGCCTTCCTGCCGGGAAGCTGCGAGCGTGCCCTGACTTTGGAGAGCCGGCAGAGCCTCTATAACAGCCTGACCGACCCGGCGGGGACCCTGTCCGGGACTTCGGTGGCGGTGCTTCAGGCTGAGGACGGGGAGGAGCGGGAGGAGCGTACCGCCCCCTTTCTGGTCCGCAGCTACCCCATAGACGGCCGGGAGTTCCGGGTGGGCCTGGTGAGTCTGGAAAAGACCTGGGACTGGCGGGAGCTGCGCCAGGGCCAGAACTGTGACTTGGTGGTGGCCGCCATCCCCTCCGGCGCCCTGGAGGAGGGGATCTCCGACCTGGTGGCCCGGACCGCGGGGCTGGACCTGATCCTGATGAACGGGGACGGGGTCTCCGGAGTCATCAGCCTGCGGGACTCCCAGGGCCGGCGGGTGCCCGTGGTCCGTGGGGGCGGCGCGGCGCTGACCCGGACGGAGATCGTGGTGAACAAAAGCGGCTCCTTCACCGTGGGCAAAAGCGAGGGCCTGGACCTGCCCTCCCGCCGGAACGACGACGACCTGGGGGCGCTGCTGGCCCCCTACTACGAGGCGGCCCAGACCGCAGCCGCCCAGGAACTGGGCGTTCTGGCGGGGGATTGGGACTGGGAGACGGACCTCTCCTGCGTGCAGAGCGACACCATGGACCTGATCCACGAAGCCCAGCTCTGGGCCACCCAGGCGGATGTGTCCATCGCCGCCCCTCTCACCGGGGAGGAGTTCTGTGTGCGGCAGCTTCTGGAGGACCAAAAGACCGTTCCGGTGGACTGCCGGACCTGCTATACCCTCTATCCCCGGGAGGATGACCGCCTCCTGGTGGTGCGGATGACGGGCACGGAGCTGAAAGCCTGGCTGGAGGACAGCGCCGGCCGGTATACCGTCTCAAAGGAGGGCTTTGTCTCGGGCGAGATGATCTCCCAGGCCGGCGGCGTAAGCTATACCCTCTGTCTGGGCAACCCCTTGGGGGAGCGGGTGATGAACCTGACCTTCCAGGGAAAGCCCGTCGCCCCCCGCCAGATCTTCCGTGTGGCGGTGAGCGAGGGGAGCCTTGCCGACGCAGGGGTGGAGAAGGACGCCTACTCTGTGCTTTGGACGGCCGCCGAATCGGAGAAATTCCGCAGCGTGGGCGGCTCAGTGACCTGGATCCTGGGGGAGTATATCCGCAGCTGCTCCGCCGGGTATAAACAGCTCACTCCCCCCAGAAGCCGCAGCCGCTGGACTGTCACCGCCGCCTCCGGGGAGGAGGCCTTGTCCAGCGTGACCCGGCTGGAGTTTGTGGAGCGGTTCTATGACGCGGTGGGCCGGCCCAGCGCCTATCTGGACCTGAAGCAGACCTTTGCCGATATCGACGGGGAGAACCCGGCCGCGGCCTGGGCCGTGCAGTCGGGCATCGTGCAGGGAAACGGCAGCGGGCAGTTCAATCCCGACGACCCCATCAACCGGGAACAGGCGGCCATCATGCTCCTGCGCTTTGATCTGGCCCGGGATATGGGTCCCTCCGGTCCCTGGGCGGTGGCGGTGCCCTATACCGACGCCACCGAGATCTCTGCCTGGGCCTCAGAGGCCGTTATGTGGAACGTGATCCGGGAGTACCTTCCCGATGACGAGGCGGGCAACTTCCACCCCCAGTCCCCCCTGACAGTCCTGGAGCTGGAGGGGATCCTGGAACGGCTGGGAGGATAGGAAAAAAGAACGAGCGGGGCCGCCCGGACTTCCCGGGCGGCCCCGCCTTTGTCATTCTCCGCCGTCTGCACTGCGCCATACAAAAAGGTGCCCGTTGAAAAGGGTTTCAGCGGGCGCCTGGTCTCACTTGCCCCATTTTTCCACATGGCCCCGGATCCGCTCCACCAGCATATCCAGCGCCACCTGGTTCCTCCCCCCCTGGGGGACGATGATGTCGGCATACTTCTTGCTGGGCTCCACAAAGGCCTCGTGCATGGGCTTTACCGTGGTCAGATACTGGCTTACCACCGAATCCAGGGTCCGCTCCCGCTCCTTCACATCCCGCATCACCCGGCGCAGGATCCGCACGTCGGCGTCGGTGTCCACAAAGATCTTGATATCCATCAGCTCCCGGAGGGCAGGCTCGGCAAAGATCAGGATGCCCTCCACAATGATGACCTGGGTGGGCTTTACCTCCAGGGTCTTGTCCGAACGGTTGTGGATGGTATAGTCGTATACGGGACACTGGATGGCCTTCCCCTCCCGCAGCGCTTTCAGGTCCCGGATGATCAGGTCGTTGTCAAAGGCGTCGGGGTGGTCGTAGTTGAGCTTGCTGCGCTCGTCATAGGTCATGCCCACGTGCTTTTTATAATAGTTGTCGTGGTAGAGGACCGACACATTGGAGGTGAACCGTTCCTTCAGCTTTTCCGTAAGAGTGGTCTTGCCCGAGCCGGTGCCTCCTGCAATGCCGATGACCATGGTGTCCATACAAAGCGCCCCCTATCGGTAGATTTTGTCAAATTATATCATATGAGGAGGAAAAAGGATAGCCCCAAAGAGAGGTCCTCCCCTAAATTTCGCTCTTGTATCCTGGGGGAGGAGAAGGTATAATAAATCTATCTTTTTCATTTTGAATGAGGAGGTCGTTCCATTGGAATATTTTCGCTGTGACAACTCAGACTGCGGTTTTGTGACCGAGGACCCCAACCTGGACAGATGTCCCCGCTGCGGAGGCGAGTTTTTCATTCCCATCGAGGAGGACTACCTCTCCGGCGGCGACTGGCTGACCCTGGCTGACCAGGCCGAGGAAAAGGAGGAGAATGAGAAGGCTCTGGGCTATATCCGGCGGGCCTTGGACGAGGAGTATCCCCCCGCCCTCTACCGCATGGGCGTGTGCTACCTGCGGGGCCAGCTGGGCCTCGGGCCGGACAAGGAGAAGGCGGTGGACTATTTCCAGCAGGTGGCCGAGAAAGAGGACCCTGCCGGCTGGTGCGCCCTGGGCCAGCTCTACCAGCAGGGCGAGGGGGTAGAGCAGGACTTTGACCGGGCGGTGGAGCTTTTCGAGCGGGCCGCCGAGGCGGAGTACGCCCCCGCCATCTGCTGTCTGGGCCTGTGCTGGGAGTGCGGCGAGGGCAAGGAGCAGAGCTGGGAGAAGGCCACCGAGCTTTACCGTCAGGCCGCCGACATGGGCTATGCCCGGGCCCAGTGCAACCTGGCCTGGTGTTACGAGTTCGGCAAGGGAGTGCCCCAGAGCATGAAGGACGCGGTCTATTGGTACTCCATGGCCGCCGACCAGGAGGACCCGAGAGCCCTGTGCAACCTGGGCCTCTGCTATGAGAAGGGCGACGGGGTGGAGCAGAGCTGGGAGAAAGCCACCACCCTCTACCGGGCCGCCGCCGACCGGGGCTATCCCCCCGCCCAGTGTAACCTGGCCTGGTGCTACGAGGCGGGCATGGGCGTGGAGAAGGACCAGCAGGCGGCCCTGAAATGGTACATCAAAGCCGCCGACCAGTCCGACCCCCGGGCCCAGTGCAACCTGGGTCTCTGCTTCGAGCGGGGGGACGGGGTGGAGGTGGATATGAAGCGGGCCACCGACCTCTATCGTCTCTCCGCCGACCAGGGCTATCCCCCTGCCCAGTGCAACCTGGGCTGGTGCTACGAGGCCGGGGAGGGCGTGGAGCAGAGCTGGCCCGAGGCCATCAAGTGGTATACCGCCGCCGCCGACCAGGGCTATCCCCGTGCCCAATGCAACCTGGGCTGGTGCTACGAGGCGGGCCAAGGCGTGGAGCAGAGCTGGGAGAACGCCGTAGCCTGGTACGCCAAGGCCGCGGGCCAGGGGGACCCCCGGGCCCTCAACAACCTTGCCTGGTGCTATGAAAACGGGAAGGGGATCGGCAGGGACATGGCCGAGGCGGTAAAGCTCATCGAGGCCGCCGCCATGCGCAACTATCCCCCCGCCCTGTGCCGCCTGGGTCTTTGCTATGAGAACGGCGAAGAGGTGGAGCAGAGCTGGGAGAAGGCCACCGAGCTTTATCTCAGATCCGCCCAGGCCGACTATGTCCCCGGTATGTGCAACTACGGCTGGTGTCTGGAGTTTGGCAAGGGCGTGGAAAAGGACCTGGCCGAGGCCTTCAAGTGGTTCAGCCTTGCCGCTGACCGGGGTTTCCCCCGGGGTCTTTGCCGGGTGGGCCTGTTCTATGAGGAGGGCCAGCAGGTGGAGCAGAGCTGGGAGAAGGCCACCGAATTTTACCGCAAGGCTGCCGAGAAGGACTACGCCCCCGGCCAGTGCAACCTGGCCTGGTGCTACGAAGCCGGCAAGGGCGTAGAGCAAAGCTGGGCCGAGGCCGTAAAGTGGTACCGTGCCGCCGCCGACCAGGGCTACCCCCGTGCCCAGTGCAACCTGGGCTGGTGTTACGAGTCCGGCCAGGGCGTGGAGCAGAGCTGGGAGGAGGCGGTAAAGTGGTACGCCGCCGCCGCCGAGCAGGGCTATGTCCGGGCCCAGTGTAACCTGGGCTGGTGCTACGAGGCCGGCAAAGGCCTTCCCCAGAGCTGGGAGAAGGCGGTGGAGTGGTACCGCCGTGCCGCCGAGGCGGGCCAGGCCCGGGCCCAGTGTAATCTGGGCTGGTGCTACGAGCGGGGCAAGGGCGTAGAGGTCAACTATAACGAGGCCTTCCGCCTCTATTCTCTGGCCGCTGAGCAGGACTATCCCCCCGCTATCTGCAACCTGGGCGTCTGCCACGAGATGGGCTGGGGCACCTCCCAGAGCTGGGAGAAGGCGGTGGAGTGCTACCGCAAGGCCGCCGACCTGGGGGACGAGGCCGCCCAGTGCAATCTGGGCTGGTGCTATGAGGCGGGCAGAGGGGTCCCCGAGGACAAGGCCAGGGCGGTGGAGCTTTACCGCAGGTCCGCCGAGCAAGGCCACCTCCGTGCCCAGTGCAACCTGGGCTACTGCTATGAGGCGGGGATCGGCGTAGCCAAGGATATGACCGAGGCCATCTTCTGGTACACCAAGGCCGCCGAGGGCGGCTACGCCCGGGCCCAGTGCAACCTGGCCTACTGCTACGACGAGGGTATGGGGGTGGAGCAGGACTACGACACCGCCGTCCACTGGTATGAGAAGGCGGCGGAGCAGAACTATCCCCGTGCCTTCTGCAACCTGGGCTACTGCTACGAGATGGGCCACGGGGTAGTCAAGGATGAGAAGGAGGCCGCCCGGCTCTACGCCAAGGGGGCCGAGGCCGGAGACGCCGTGAGCCAGTGCAACCTGGCCTGGTTCTACCTCAACGGCACCGGAGTGGAGAAAAATCTGGAGAAGGCCTTCGAGCTTTTCTCCCAGTCCGCCGAGCAGGGCAACCTGCGGGGCAAATTCAACGTGGGCCTCTGCTATGACCGGGGCGACGGGGTACATAAGGACCGGGTGAAGGCCGCCGGCTTCTTCCGGGACGCCGCCGTCCGGGGCCACGTGGGGGCCATGCTGAAGCTGGCGGATTACACCGAGCACGGCCTTGGCGGCCTCACCGCCGACCCCGCCAAGGCTCTGGAGTGGTACCAGCGCGCCGCCGACAAGGGCGACGAGAACGCCAAAAAGGAGGTGGAGCGCCTCCAAAAGGCCGGCGCTACCGCCCCCGCTCCCACCCCGGAACCGGCTCCCTCCCCCACCCCGGCCCCCAAACAGCCGGCGGAGGAGAAAAAGGAGGAAAAGCCCAAGGAAAAGGGCGGCTTCT
>CATKDV010000059.1:0-5929 GCA_949746985.1 uncultured Eubacteriales bacterium
GGCGGGATAATTCATTTCATACCACATATTTCAATCCACGCCCTCCGAGAGGAGGGCGACGCTATGGCTCTTTTGAAAAGGAGAACGAATATTAGATTTCAATCCACGCCCTCCGAGAGGAGGGCGACGCGACCCATCTCGAGCTCCGCACCACATCCAAGCGATTTCAATCCACGCCCTCCGAGAGGAGGGCGACACGACGCGGACGGGGACACCCTCACCGTCAAGGAGATTTCAATCCACGCCCTCCGAGAGGAGGGCGACAGCAGAAATACACAAAAATATTTCTGCAAATTTATCATATTTCACAAATTCTTTTAATGTACGGCTAAAAACCGCAAGTATTTTCTGGAACCCGGAAGAAAAGTCTGTTGTTTTTTCGCTTTTTTGGTGCGAACCACCCGAAGAAAACATGAAAACTCCCTCTTCGCACTCAAAGAATCAAGGGTTCCTCAGGGGAATAGGAATTTTTTGCGCCAAAGTGCTCGATCTTTTTTTCGTATTGGTTTCCCAGATAATAGAAGCGGAGACTGTCCTTTTCAGTATCCATAATACGGCAGAGCCTGGCCTGAAGAGCCTTGCACTGTGCTGGGTCCATCAGACACTCAAAGACGGAATTCTGGACCCGCTGACCATAGTTGACACATTGCCGTGCAATCTGCCGCAGGCGTTTTCGCCCTGCGGCATCCTCGGTGTTGACATCATAGGTGATCAAAACCAGCATAAAAGCCTCACTTCCACAAAAAGGGCGGATAAGCGTCCAAGTCGCCCCGAATATACCGGGCCAGCAGAAGGGCCTGGACATAAGGGACCAACCCCCAGGGGAGTTTTTCTCCCAGATAGGGATGGGTAATGGGCTCACGCTTTCTTTCCTGCCAAGCTTTGAGAAAAGTCCGTTGGGCCTCGTCAGTCAGAAGGACGGCCCCGCCTTCCCGATACTGGAAATCAGAGACATTCATGACCCGGTTGTTGATCAGAGTGAGCACAAAGCGGTCAGAAAAACAGGGCCGCAGTTCTTCCATCAGGTCCAATGCCAGGGAGGTCCGTCCGGGCCGGTCCCGGTGGAGAAATCCTACATAGCTATCCAGACCTACACTCTCCAGCGCAGAGGCACAATCGTTGGCCAGAAGGCTGTATGAAAAAGAGAGTAGGGCATTGAAAGGGTCCATAGGAGGCCGTCTGGTGCGGGTCTGAAAGCAGAAAGTCTCTTTGTTTGCCAGGATCATATGGTCCAGCGCCCGAAAATAGGCGGTGGCACCAGCCCCCTCCAGGCCCCGAAGACCTTCTGAAGATGTCTCTTCGCTGACCGGGGCAAGGAGACCCTTCAGGATCTGGGATGCCTGGGCCAAAGCCTCATCATCTACCCGGAGTCCGTGATCCCGGCGGGTGCGCTCGATGCTCCAGCGGGTATTGTAAAGCTTGCCGAAAATCATGTTCCGGGCAATGAGGCAGCTTTGGGCCGGGTCATCCGCCATGCGGTACTGCATCCGACGCAACAGCACATTGCCACTGCTTTCCCCGGAGACCCGGGCCAGAAATTTTCCTCTGGGAGAACAGAAGGACAGGCCAATTTCCCGCTGGGCGCAGGCCCCCATCAGGGCGGGGGAGGCGCCGGAATAGGAGAAGGAGAGGATGGCAGATAGGGTGTGGAGAGGGTAGCGGGCAAGTTCCTTTTTGTCGCGGTTGGCCACCACATTTTCTCCGTCCAGGGAGAGATAAATGTCCTCTGAGGTAATAAATAGGGTGTTGAGAAAATGTCTCATAGAGAACCCTCCATGGCCTGGGCCAGATAATCTGCCACAGGCTTTTTGCGGAGCAGGGCCGGAAGGCATAAGTCTTTCAAAGAGCAAGCGTTACAGGATCTTGTGGGTTTTACTTTGGGAGTGTAGCCCCGGGTGTAAAGCTGGTGCATTTCTTTGCTCAGTTCCCGGACCTGTTGGCGCAGAGACTCGTCCAAGGGGACCCGGGTTCGCCGGCGGGCTTCCCCGTAGTAGAGGGAGCCTTCTAAAATGGAGCAACAGAGCATTTCCTCCAGGCACATGGCCTGAGCGCAGAGCTGCAATTCGTCGGCTTGATGGGTTTTAGGCGAACCACGTTTATATTCTACAGGGTAGGGCCGCCACAGACCTGTCTCTCCCCGCAGTGGAACCCCGGCGGGGTCGGTGTGGAACTCCACTACATCACATTTGCCGGATAAGCCCAAGGCAGAGGAGAAAACGGATAGTCCCCGCAGGGTCAGTATATCTCCCCGTTTTTCCCGCTGCTTTTCGTCGTGGGCCCGAGTGTGGAACAGATCCCCCTCCACCGTGCGAAGATTCTCCGCCCATTGATGTTCAATGTGGATGAGAGCCCACTGCCGCCGACAGAAAGCGAAGTGCTGCAAGCCGGAAAGCTGGAGAAAGTCTTCCTGAGCGTACATTATCCCAGTCTCCGGCAGGTGACACCAGCAGGGAGGGAGGTCTCGTCCACTGTGATTCGATAGTCCCCATAACCCCGGGCAGGGGAAGGGTCATCAGGGTGGGTGCGCTCGATCTTTACCATATCGAAGAGCTTCCAGGCAGGGGCACAGCCCAATTCACTGTCATGCCGAAAGACAATGAGCTCCCGGACGGCCATTTTGCCCCGGGCGGCGGAGTGGTCGTTTTCAAACATATTGAGGATGGCATGCCAGAGGAGCTCCAGGTCCTCCTCCGAAAAGCCGGTGGTCTTTCGGGCCAAGTTGGCGGAGATGTAGCCCTCGCAGCGATAGAGACCGTAGGGAACGATGTATTTCCGGCCCATCTCGGTGCCCTTCTTCTCGGCGTCCGCTTCGGTGGTGATGGCCACCCGGGTGATGGTGACCTCCTGAGGGACGATAGGCTCTACGCTCCGGGCGAAGCCCAGTTGGACGGGGCCACGGACCTGACCGCAGTTGAGGGCGGCCTTGACAAACGTGGTCATGACGGCGCCAAATGTGCGGATGTCATAAAAGTTGGCACACATCCAGTTCCGGATCTTTTCATCCAGAGTGGGATCGGCTTTCTTAGTGTCCTTCACGGTCTTTTCGGTGACATCCAGGGCGGCGTAGGCCTCAGCGTCGCTGCGGTTGAGGGGAACGCCGTCCTTAATGTAGATACGGTAGCCGGTGGTATCCTCTTTCACGGTTTCCACATAGCTACGGATCTTGCGCTTGAGGCACACGTCGGTGACGAGGCCCAGACCGGTCTCCGGGTCCACCCGGGGCATATTGCCGGCGTCGGGGTCGCCGTTGGGGTTGCCGTTCTCCACATCGAACAGGATGACGAATTCATAGCGGTTTTTGATGGGCTCAGACATGTTCAGTATCCTCCTTTTTCTGATAACGGTCCTGGACTTGATGGTAGTAGCCCAGCTGGAATGAGCCTTGCTGGGGCAGATTTAAGTGATTGGGGATCGTGGGATCCAGAAGGGAGAAGAGCACCCCCAACTGCTTCTCGTAAAATACGCACAGCCCCATATTAGAGCCTTTCAGCTTTCTCAGGTGTTTCTGGGCCAGATTGCCCAGGATGGGGAAAATGATGGCCGGAGTAGATGCAGCCGAATTGAAGTACTTGTCCTTGATGGTGGCATTGATACCGGGGTTGGCAGCGGACTGGATGGCCTCATAAACCGAGAACAGCCGGCCCAGAACATAGGCGGGGTCGTCACAGGCGGGATTCAGGGACACGGTCAAAACCTCCTTTGGAATATTAGGGTGGGGATTTTTCAAATAGTAGGCTTTCAGGATGGCGGCCCGGGTCCGATCCACCTGACGATCGGCACGGATGCGGAGGGTGACGCCGTTGAGCAAAGAGGCGGGGTAGCGGGTATCTGTAAGAATGGCCCGAAGGACTTCTCCGGCCAGAAGGGGAGCGGGGGATTTGTCTCTGGAATTCTGATTGACGGTGGCGCTGAGCAGTTTCCAAAGGGGGATAGCGTCAAATTTGTCGTTGGCGGGGTGGATGATCTCCAGACGTTTTTGGTGGGCATGGACATTGCGGAGAAAGTCTCCGAAAGTGTTGTGAAGGAAAAAACGCACCGACAGCCGGGCAGCGTTGGGGGAGATACCCAGAATATAGAACTCCATATCGGGATCCAGCATGGCTTCATCATATTGAACTGGATTCCCCTGAAGCAATGACTTGATCATGCTGGCGATCTCTCCTGGGGTATAGGAGGAGTCGCCGTCACCGAGCAGAGCGCCAAACAAAAGATCCTGATAGGCACTTTGTCCGTCCTTGGCCCAAAAAAGAATGGTGGTGTTGCCGTCGCCTATCCGGTATGTATGCTCCCGGTCGGCTATCAGGTAATTGAGGGCGGCGGTGTAAGCAAAGGCAGCCTGTTTGCTCACCGGGGCGTTGAGATTTTGCTCCTTGCCGTAGGAACAGAAGGCGGGGGCATTGAAGGAAACCAGAGCAGCGCCGGAGGACTGGGCCCCAACCACCCCCTTGATGGCAGGATGGACGGCCTCCACCGGCCCCTCCTGCCCGGTGACCAGACAGACCATCCGGGGGCCATCCGGCTCGGCATCATAGTGGTTTTGCCAGACTTGCCGGATAAGAGGATCCTCATGGACAAAGGACCCGTTGTACCGAAAGACAAGATTGGCACTGGAAATCAGTTCCTCCCAGTCATCCTGAAGGGCCGGATGGCTCTGGGCCTGAGAAGGCTCCCAATGGTCAAAGAAGGCCAACAGAGCCTTGGCCGCAGGGCTGTCCACGCCATCAAGGAGTTTATGGTGCAGGGTTTTGCAGGTGTAAAAGCACTCCAAACTCCGCTGTGGCTTACCCTTGTTGTCTGCTCCCAGAAGATAGGTGGAGTTGTCCCAAAGGAAATTGGAAGCTATGCCGCTGGAGCGCTTTACCGGGGCGGGAAGGGACATGGTACAGGGAGTTGGAACAGGCTTTCTGGCATCTTGAGGCGGCAGGATCTTGGTGATATCCACCCGTTCCAGCGCCCCCTGGTCGTTAACACACAGGGCAAAGGAGATCTTGGCCTTGGCCCAGCCAGGCTTGTCCAGCTTTCCCTGAGCCACCAGAACCTCGTAGTGATCTGTCAGGGCTTGGAGGATCATCCCAACACCTCCTCGCTGTCTCGGGTGGGCACATTCAGGATGCCGTCGGTCAACTTGGCCCGGAAGAAGAGGGGACGGATATTTTCCGGGTCAGAATAGTCCATGTCCCAGAGCATATAGCCCAGGTCCCGTTCCCCTTTTAGTTCCTCAGGGCAGGGAGGAAGGGTTTCACAGAGCCTAAACTGGGCGGGAAACTCCCGGCAGCCAAAGCAGGGTTGATGATAGAACCGGCCCCGTTGGATCCGGCGCTTGAGAATATCCTGGAACTTACCGTCGTTGTCACCCGGAGCGGCCTTTTCCTTCACAATGTCGAAGTGGGCCTCGATGACGTAGCGCACGTCCCGCAGCAGCAGGGTGGCCCGCTGCTGAATGTCGTCTGAGGCGGCCAGGTAAAGCTCTCCTTGGCCATGGTCCATGACGGTACGGGCCGAGCGGGCGCTGACAGTGGATTTGACCTCGTTGCGCCGCAGGTTCATGGTTCGGATGGGGGCACAGACATGGATGCGATCGATGGTATACCGCATTCCCGGGTGCCAGTAAACGGCTTCCAGCAGCCCCCGGGCTGCTGAGGGGGTCATGATGTCATAACTGACCCTTTCCGTCTTCATTTCAGGGCGAGTAAAGCAAGCGTAGCCGCCCCAGACTTCCAAACGGATGGGCATGGTGTTCACTCCTTTCTATTTTTGTGGATACCCCATTATACCATAAGCAATTGTCCTATAAATGGGACTGTGAATATGCTATTATAAAAAGAAAGCCTTGCCGGTTTCGGGCATTGTGGTCAGGCCGATGGCTTCCGAATAAAGAGATAAGTCGGTCAGAACAGCGCTGCCGTCCTCCAAAAACTCCAAGGCCCCC
>CATKDV010000060.1:0-6278 GCA_949746985.1 uncultured Eubacteriales bacterium
GACGTTGGGCAGATGGAGCCGCTTGGTCAGCCGGGTCATCAGAAACCCGGAGAGCAGAATGATCGCCACAGACAGCAGGATCACCGCCTGCCGGGGCAGTCCCAGTTCCCAATGCAGCATACGGCATGGCCTCCCTTCTTTTTTCTTGCGCTGGGATACGCACTATGATATACTAAAGCTACATAAATGCAAATTATTGTTTTTTGTATCGGTATAAATTTTTAGAATGGAGTGAGCTTATGCTGGATCACCGGATCATCACTTTGCTCACCGTCTGCGAGCAGGGCAGCTTTACCGCCGCCGCGGAGGAACTGTCCCTGACCCAGCCGGCGGTGAGCCATCATATCCGCCAGCTGGAGGAGGAGTGGAACATCCGCATTTTCCACCGCAAGCGTGGAAGCCTTCTGCCGACAGAGAGCGGAAAAATCGCCATCCGATACGCCAAAAGGGCGGCGGCGCTGGATGCTAAGCTCCGCCGGGAACTGGCCGACGCCAGCCGGAACCTGACCTCCCTCCGGGTGGGCATCACCCAGACCGCCGAAAGCGGTCTGGCCGCTCAAATGCTGGCCAAATACAGCGCCGAGCATGAGGGGGTAAATATAATGATCGTTACGGAAACCATAAATAATCTTTATACAATGCTCTCCGATTACCAAATCGACCTGGCTATTGTGGAGGGCCGGGTCAGCGACCCCCACATCCATTCCGTGATGCTGGACACCGACTATCTGGTCTGCGTCATGTCCAACAATAATCCCCTGTCCAAACGGAGCATGGTGACCCTGAAGGAACTGGAAAAGGAGCGGATGATCCTCCGCCTTCCTGACTCCGACACCCGGAACCTGTTCGTATCCAACCTGGAAAGCCTTGGGCTGTATATCGAGGACTTTAACGTGGTGCTGGAGGTGGACAACATCGCCACCATCAAGGACCTGATCCGAAAGGATATGGGGGTGTCCATTCTGGCCCGCTCGGCCTGTATGAACGAGCTTCGCAAAAATAAGCTCACCGCCCTGCCCATCGAAAACCTGAGCATGGTCCGGGAGACCAACCTGCTGTATCTTCGGGACTTTGAGCATACCGACATCCTCCAGGACCTGACAAAGCTCTACGGGGAGATGTCCCGGCTCTACCGCTAAAAGGAACTTTTTTCAGCAGGTATTGCCCTGATATGGCGTCTTTATCTCTCGCGGCTTTCCAGGGGGCCTGGAAAGATATCCTTTGGCTGGCATAATAGCGGAGAGCCGTCTTTTTCCCGGGAAAAAGACGGCTCTCCGCTATTATACTGATCCCAATTTCCATCTGTGTTTATAGTGCCTATTTCCAAAAATCGGGGGTGTATCCTCATTCATTCCATTGGGGCTTATATTACTTCGCAGCCTTCCGCCCTTTTCTCAATACCGGTCCACCCATCCGGAGATCAGCGGCGTGGGAACCAGCCACATAACAAGAAACAGGGTCAGGTTCAGCGGCGTCAATGAGTTGTAGGCCGCCACATAGGTCAGGTAAAAGGCCAGCAGCGCGCCCACCACCGACCCCAGACAGCTCAGCACCGCCGACTGGCGCACCGCCGTCCGCAGCCGCCGTCCCCCCACCACCGCCTCGGCATAGGGACCCAGCCCTTCTCGACAGAGGATCGCGCTCAGTGTCTCCGAGTGCTCCTGGTCCGGCTCGCTCAACTCCCTCCGGCGGTGGACCGGGGGAAATTCCAGCTTCTCCGCCGGCAGCTTGAACCGCTGGCGGAGCATAGAGGGGATCAGGTTAAAGTCCCGGGTGGCCAACACCGGAGTGATCCGGTTGTGGATCAGAGAATCGATGGCGGGCGCCACGGTCCCCGGCAGATGGTAGTTGAGCGCAAAGATCCCCGCCAGTTCCCCGTTGATGGCGCAGAATACGGCATTTTTCACCTTCAGCCCCGGGGGCAGGGCCACATCCATGAGCACCATGAAGGCCGCCGAACCCACCAGCACCTGCTCGTTCCGGATGATCTCAGATAGGCCGCCGCCCTCAAAGGCGGTCAGGTCCGCCCCCCGGCGGTAAATGGCGCCCTGACTGCGCAGCAGGTCATGAAACACCTTGTCCAGACCGCTGCCCGAATCCCGGATGACGGTGGCGGTGACCGCCACCACCTTTTCGATGGGGAAATCTCCAAAGATCTTCACTCCGTTCAGGCTCACCGAGCCTACGGGGAACAGGTCGATATCGGTCAGGAGCAGATTACAGCTTCCCGTGGTGTTGGTCACCCCCTGCCAACCGGCCAAGGCCGCCCCCGACTTTGTAAGGCGGGCGGAGATCTTTCGCCAGGGAAGACCGAAGCACAGGGTAGCCGACAGGCTTCCGGCGGCGGTGAATATGGTGGCCAGACACCAGAGAATATCCCTGAACCGCCCATGTCCCACCGATGAGATCAGAGCAAACAGCACCCCGGCCAGCAAAACGATAGGTACTATAAACCGGTAGATCCGCCGGGCCCCGTCGCTGCCCTGGATCTGGCTTCCGAAGCCGCTGACCGGCCCGGACCATTTGGCGTAGGTATCCCGGTTATTCCACTTTCCCTCGTCCCTGGTCACCAGATATGGTTCCGAGGCAGCCGCCGCCGTCCGGCAGCACAGTCTTTGCCCCTTCCTCTCCTGGAGGCTTCCGTACATCACGCACCAAAGTCCCAGCACCGCCGGGGCGCAGAAGGGCTGCCGGTCCACCCCAAGATGGGGGATGGAAAGGGCGTCGGCCAGCACGGCGATATTCCCCAGGGAGATCATCAGCTCCATCCCCATCCGGTGCTGGAAGGGGCGGATCAGCCCCAGTAAAAATTCATCGATCCCCAACAGCAGGGCCAGGACCTGGACCCCCGCCAGGGCGTAGCACTGCAGCGTCCCGCTCCCCTCAAGCTGTGAGGGAAGGGGCCAGCCCATACCGGGGGCGGCGGTCAGATAGAGGGCTGCCGGGATCGCCAGAAAAACCAGAAAACAGCGGAAATGCAGGCCTTTCAGCCCCTTGGAATACCGCTTTGCCAGCTCCGCCGGGGGCACATCCGGGGGGGGAGGCAGGCGCTTGCGGGGCTTCCGCTCCCGGGTGGGGGCGGCCGGCTGCTCCTCCTCGTCCACCCCGGGGATCAGCTCCTCCGCCCGACGGACGGCCTTAGCGGCCTCGGAACCCTCCTCCTCAAACATGTGGTCGGCAAACTGGTCCGCTTTCCGTCGCAGGTGGTCCAGCCCCGCCGCCACCGGATTGTCCGGCTCAGGGGTGGGGAACTCCAGCACCTTCTCCTTCTGGGGTGGCTCCGGCTCCGGCTCCGGTTCCGGAGGCAGGGGGGGCGGGGCCGCCTCCCGAACGATCCTGGGCGGGGCTTTGGGAAAGGCCGTCACCTTGCCCCCCTTTTCGGCAGGCGGCTCTTCCCGCCCTTCGGGGACAGCGGTCTCCTCCTCTTCCCTGTGGGACCGGGTGGGGAACCAGTCCCGCTCTTCCGGCTCCCCGGGGTCGTCTGGCGCGGCCTCCGGCCGGACATCAGGACCGGCGGCCGGGGTCTCCCCCTGCCGCTCCCCGCTTCCGCTGCCGAACTCGGCCAGAATGGCCTCCAGCGAAAATTCCTCCTGATCCAGTTGATCGTCCCGGTCCTTGGCCATAAACTCACCCGTTCCAGTCTTCTGTGGGCCTTATCCCCGCTGGCGCACCGCCTCGTAGAGGAGGATGGCCGCCGCCGCGGAGGCGTTGAGAGAGTTGAGTTTTCCCTTCATGGGAATGGACAGCAGCACGTCGCAGGTCTCCCGGACCAGCCGGCTCATTCCCTCTCCCTCACTGCCGATCACAATGGCCGCGGGGCCTTTCAGATCGGCCTGATACATCGTCTGCTTTGCGTCGGCGGCGGCTCCGTAGACCCACACCCCCGCCTGCTTCAATTCCTTCAGGCAGGCGGTAAGATTGGCAACCCTCGCCACCGGCACATGGCTCACCGCCCCGGCGGAGGTTTTTGCCACCACCGCTGTAAGTCCTGCCGACCGCCGCTTGGGAATGATGACCCCGTGGGCTCCGGCGCACTCAGCCGTGCGGATCACCGCCCCCAGATTATGAGGGTCGGAGAGCTCGTCACAGACCACCAAAAGAGGAGGCTCCCCCTTCTCCTGGGCGGCGCTTAAGATATCCTCCACGCTGACATATTCCCGCACGGCGGCGATGGCGATGACCCCCTGATGGGAGTGGGTCACGCTCATGCCGTCCAGCTTCCGCCTGTCGCAGTCCACGATGGCGATGCCCTTTTCCCGAGCCTTGGCGGCGATATGCCCCAGGGCCGCGTCGGTCTCCCCCTTGGCAATGTATACCTTGTCGATGGCCGTCCCGGTCCGGAGGGCCTCAATGACGGCGTTGCGGCCTTCGATGACTCCGTCGGCCTCCTGCTGCCGCTCCTTCCAGTCCTTCTGCTTGTCCATGGCGGGCACGCCCCTTCTCCTGCGTATAGTTAAAGTTATTATACCATAGTTTTTCCGGAAGAAAAAGGAAAACTTTCCGCCGCCCTTCCGGACTATTCCGATCCCCCAAGTCACTTCCCGCCTATTCACAGAAAGTTTACCGCCTGATTTCTTGTATTTTTCCGCCAACTATGGTATCATACCCCTTACATGATAAAACAAAGGGGGCTTTTCCATGCCCGATCGCAATCATAATGATAACAAAAACCAGTCCGGCGGACCCAAGAAGAAAAACGCCATTACCCTGGCCTCCCTGCTTCTTTGGATCACGGCGCTCACCTTTCTGTTCTATAACTTCACTTCCAACCGGCAGCAGGCCAATGCGGAAAAGCTGGAATACGGCGTGTTCCGGCAGATGGTGGCCGACGGCAAGATCTCCCGGGTGACCATGACCTCCGACAAGTACCTCATCTACCCCAAGGTGGATAAGGACGGGCAGGCCGCCACCCCGGAGACCGGACCCGACACGGAGCTTTTTGACCTCCAGGACGAGCTGGAGGCGGCTGTGGCCGACCTCGCCAAACTCCGGGAGGGACGTCCGCCCCTGAACAGCTCGGACAGCGCCGAACTGCAGGCGTTCCAGCAGGAGCTGGACCAGGCGGAAAAACGGGTGCAGGCCATCCAGCAGCGCCAGAGCAGTCAGGCCGCATACTACTGCGTCCCCGTCACCGATGCGGGGCTTATCCCCCTGATGGACCAGGTCGGGCTGGAGCATTACGGAGTGGAGCCACAGTCTGTCTTGCTGTCTCTGCTCATGGCTTTGCTGCCCTCCATCCTTATGGTGGGGCTGATGTTCCTGCTGTTCCGGTCCATGACCTCCCGGATGGGAGGCATGGGCGGCATCGGCGGCGTGGGCAAGGCCAACGCCAAGGTGTATGTGGAGCGGAAAACCGGGGTCACCTTCCAGGACGTAGCCGGACAGGACGAGGCGAAGGAATCTCTCCAAGAGATCATCGATATCCTTCATAATCCCCAGAAATATACCGAGATCGGCGCCAAGCTGCCCAAGGGCGCGCTGCTGGTTGGCCCTCCGGGCACCGGCAAGACCCTGCTGGCCAAGGCCATCGCGGGGGAGGCCAACGTGCCCTTCTTCTCTATCAGCGGTTCCGACTTTGTAGAGATGTTCGTGGGCGTAGGCGCCAGCCGGGTCCGGGACCTCTTCAAAGAGGCCTCAAAAATGGCCCCCTGCATCATCTTTATCGACGAGATCGACACCATCGGCAAAAGCCGGGATAACCGTATGGGGGGCAACGATGAGCGGGAGCAGACCCTGAACCAGCTTCTGGCGGAGCTGGACGGCTTCGACCCCACCAAGGGGGTCATTGTCCTGGCCGCCACCAACCGGCCCGAGGTGCTGGACAAGGCCCTTCTCCGCCCCGGACGCTTTGACCGGCGCATCACCATCGACCGGCCCAACCTGGCCGGTCGGCTGGCCACCCTCCAGGTCCACACCCGGAACATCAAGCTCTCCGAGGATGTGGATCTGAAGAAGATCGCCCTTGCCACCGCCGGGTGCGTGGGCTCCGACCTTGCCAACCTGGTCAACGAGGCCGCCCTCCGGGCCGTCCGCAAGGGCCGGAAGCTGGTGACCCAGGAGGACCTTTTGGCCTCCTTCGAGTTCGTCATTGCAGGCAGCGAGAAGAAAAACAGCGTCCTCACCGAGTTTGAAAAGAAGCTGGTGGCCTACCACGAGGTGGGCCACGCCATGGTGGCCTATAAGCAGAAGAACGCCGAGCCGGTGCAGAAGATCACCATCGTCCCCCACACCGAGGGGAGCCTTGGCTACACTCTTTTAATGCCTGAGGAGGACAAGAC